>JAHEGL010000033.1 GCA_024645145.1 Planktotalea sp. | reverse complement strand
CAAGTGCTGCGCGACCTATGCACGCAACTTGGGTTTGAAAACGTCCAAACGTACGTCGCAAGCGGGAACGTAGCGCTTGAGACGGATGAAAACACTGCGGAAATCAAAGCCAAGATTGAAGACGCGTTAATGGCCTATGCTGGCAAGCACGTCGGAGTCCATGTGCGCACTCATGACGCATTGTGCCAGATTGCGGCGCAGAACCCGTTTCATGAAGCACAGGGCAATCAGGTCACGGCCGTCTTGATTGACGAGGATCCAAAACGTGCCTTGCAAAAAGGCGTGCGCGGTCAAGTGGACGAAGAATTGGCGGTCGGTCTCGGTGTGCTTTACGCCCACTATCCAAACGGGATGGGCACATCAAAGCTCAAACTGCTGGGTGCATTGGACGGCACAGCGCGCAACATGAATACGATTGAAAAAATGAAAGCTCTTACCGAACCGGCTTCTCGCTGATCCAAAGATTGATCACACCTTCGACAACGGCTGTGCAATCACTGCGCCGCGCGACAACATTGATCGCTAAATCACCCGGTGCCCATGTGCTTGGATCACTTACCGCTTCGCAAATCAGATCAGTGTTGGCCTTAGCAGGATAGCTGAGTTCCATGCCCTTAGGGATCCACCGCAAATGTTTGGGGATCGTGGCTTCAGCCAAAAAAACCATCGCCATTTCAAGCGCATTGGCGACGGCGATGACATGAACTGTGCCAATATGGTTCTGCACGGAGCGACGTTTCTTGAGGAATATTTCTCAGTGCCCGGGCTCAA
Source organism: Planktotalea sp. (assembly GCA_024645145.1). Taxonomy (GTDB): domain Bacteria; phylum Pseudomonadota; class Alphaproteobacteria; order Rhodobacterales; family Rhodobacteraceae; genus Planktotalea. The sequence goes on along the minus strand of JAHEGL010000033.1, from coordinate 10,923 downwards.
GCGTTTTCACCAAAGGCCGAATCGTCTTGAAATAGGGGGCTTTGCGCGCGGCATAGGTCGAAAAAATTTGCCGTCCAAACGGCAGGTTAAGCGTCTTTTCATAGCTGCGCAGAATGAAAGGTTTGCTCATCTTCGTTCCCTCGGTTTACCTTTTCACTATTTAGAGCAAGCCAATGGGCCTTGCATCCATGACGCAACGAAAGGGTGATAAGATGGCTGACGCGAAAACCAAAAAGACGGTTGTTGGTCCTCATGAGTTCATCCAAGCGCTGGAGCATCCAACGCGCCAAGCCGATGCGCTGGTTTTGAACGATCTTTACAAGCGGATCACCGGATATGAGCCACGCATGTGGGGGCCCAACGATTATCGGGTTCGGTCGCTACAGCTACACCTATGACAGCGGGCACTCGGGCGAGTCCCTTGCCGCTGGTTTCTCGCCGCGCAAGGCGATCCTGTCGCTTTATATAGTGCCCGGTTATCAGGATTATGGCGACATCCTTTCGAGACTTGGCAAATATAAGATCGGTAAGTCGTGTTTGTATGTGAATAAGTTGGCGGATGTGGACATGGCGGTCCTTGAGGAATTGATCCGCATTGGGTTGAAAGACCTAGAAAAGCTTTGGCCTGTGCATCCTGAATAGGGGCGCGAATCTGGACAACACGGTCCACCTGTGAAAAAGCAGCTCCAACAGGAGAGCGCCCTCATGACCACCACACGTTTCGCCCCATCGCCCACAGGCTACATTCACGTTGGCAACCTACGCACAGCGTTGTTCAATTACATGATCGCAGCCAAAAATGGCGGCACCTTTATTCTGCGCATTGATGACACTGATCCTGTGCGCTCTGAAGAGAAATATGTAGACGCGATCAAGCAAGATCTCGAATGGCTTGGCCTGACGTGGGATAAGGTGGAGCGCCAGTCAGAGCGCATGGATCGCTATGCGGAGACCGCGGATAAGCTCCGCGAGATGGGCCGCTTTTATGAAGCGTTTGAGACGCCGACTGAATTGGATTTGAAGCGCAAGAAGCAGCTCAATATGGGCAAGCCGCCTGTTTATGACCGTTCTGCTTTGGCGCTGTCTGACGCTGAAAAAGACGCAATGCGCGCCGAGCGCGGCAATGGCGTGTGGCGCTACAAGCTTGATCAAGAGCGTATCGAATGGCGCGACGGTATCCTTGGCGACATCTCTATTGATGCAGCCTCTGTATCTGATCCCGTCCTCATTCGCGGCGATGGTCAGGTGCTTTATACACTGGCGTCCATCGTAGATGACACAGATATGGGCGTGACGAATGTTGTGCGCGGCTCTGATCACGTGACAAATACGGCAACGCAGATCCAGATGATCAGTGCGATTGGCGGCACCGTTCCTGAGTTTGCGCATCACTCTTTGTTGACGGGTCCGCAAGGTGAATCCCTGTCCAAGCGCCTTGGCACGCTTGCATTGCGCGATTTGCGCGAAGCGGGCGTTCAGCCTATGGCCCTTTTGTCGTTGCTCGCACGTCTCGGGTCTTCGCAACCTGTTGAGCTACGCGCTTCGCTGGACGAATTAATTGAAGGGTTTGATATCTCGCAGTTCGGCTCTGCTCCGACCAAGTTTGACGTGGACGATCTTTATCCTTTGACCGCGCGCTATAACCATACGCTGCCGCTTAGTGCTGTCGCCGATCGCATTGCAGCGCTTGGTGTACCTGCTGAACAAGCAGAACGCTTTTGGGATGTCGCACGTGAGAACATCACAGTGCTGAGCGATCTCTCCGAATGGGCAGGTCTCGCGCAGAATGGTGCTGATCCGATCATCGAAGCGGGCGATGAAGACTTCATTGCTGAAGCTATGACCATGCTGCCAGACGGACCCTATACAGACGCAACTTGGGGCGAATGGACAAGTGCCGTCAAAGAAGCCACAGGTCGGAAGGGCAAAGGGCTCTTCATGCCGTTGCGCAAGGCGGTGACAGGGCGTGAACGCGGGCCTGATATGGCCTCGCTGATGCCACTGCTCCAAGTCATCAAAGCCAAAGGATAAGATCATGTCAGAGCAAGCTAAGTTTCTTACAGGCTCGCTCTTCAAACATGTTTCAGTGATGTCACTCACAGCTTCTGTGGGATTGATTGCCATCTTCTTGGTTGATTTCGTCGATATGATTTTTATCTCGATGCTGGGCAAAGCAGAGCTGGCAGCGGCGGTTGGATATGCTGGGGCAATTCTGTTTTTCACCACCTCCTTTGGCATCGGCATGTCCATAGCCGCAGGCGCTTTGGTCGCGCGCGCGCTTGGTGCGGGAAACGAAGAGGAAGCAAAACGTAAAGCCACCCATGCACTGATTTATGGCTTCGTGTTTGGATCGATCTTTGCTGGCTTGGTTTGGTGCAATCTAGGAGCGCTTGTCACTCTGCTCGGTGCGACGGGGGAAACCCATGTTCTGGCCGTGCACTACCTTCAACTCATTGTGCCAAGCTTACCGTTTTTGATGATTGGCATGGTCGGCGGCGCAATTTTGCGTGCGCACGGTGATGCAAAACGGGCGATGATGGCGACGATATATGGCGGTGCGGTCAATGCTGTGCTCGACCCAATTTTGATCTTCGGGCTGGATCTGGAACTGACAGGTGCGGCACTTGCATCCGTTGCAGCACGATTGACCATTGCAGCGGTCTCACTATCGCCGATCATCAAGCACTATGGCGGCTTTGTGAAACCAGAAACACGCGATTTGATGATTGATTTGCGTCCCGTCTTTGCACTGGCGTTCCCTGCGATCCTCACCCAACTCGCAACGCCCATCGGCCAAGCCTACGTCACGCGCGCCATGGCGGAATACGGCGAGGCGGCAGTCGCCGGTATGGCAATTGTTGGACGACTTACACCTATCGCTTTTGGCGTCATATTCGCCCTTTCTGGCGCTGTAGGGCCAATCATCGGTCAGAACTTCGGTGCCGGCCAACATGACCGCGTGCGCGGTGGCTTCAAAGCGGGCATAACATTCGTCGGCTTATTTGTTTTCTTTATGACAATTCTACTCTTCTTTCTGCGCGCGCCGATTGCAGACCTTTTTGCAGCGGATGGTATCACGCGAGAACTTGTCTATCTGTTCTGCGGCCCTCTTGCGCTCGTCTTCTTCTTTAACGGTCTCCTTTTTGTTGCGAATGCAAGTTTCAACAACCTTGGGCATCCCTACTATTCCACATGGCTCAACTGGGGGCGTCACACGGTTGGCACCATTCCATTGGTCATCCTTGGTGCGCTTTGGTTTGGGGCACCCGGTGTCTTGATTGGCCAAGCGGTTGGTGGCGTGATCTTTGGGACCCTTTCAGTCGTGCTTGCATGGCGCGTTATGAACAAGGTTGAGACCGAAGCGACAGCTGTTCCAGAGCAAGTCCCCCTTTGCGCTTGAAGCGCGGCATTTGCATCAGACGACTTGGAAGCGCTAAGGCTTTAGGATCGTGCAGTTCAATGTGACAAGGGCATGATCCACAAAGCTGATTTCATCAGCACTTAACGTTTGATGTCGTGGATATATCGGCGCGGCTCTATCGTTAAGAATTGGCGCATCCCAACCCTGTGTGGTGTCGAAGAAACGCATTGCGCCGGCTTCACCGAATTCGGTCAGATATCCTTGCACAACAACATCTAAATAACTGAGCAGGATCGGATGTGTCGCGCTTGCTGCGGTGTGTTTGCCAGCGGGGATTTCATAAATCACAGTGTTTACATGATCCACCAAAGGGACACGGTCATAGGCAAATTCGCGTTCGTCCAAAGCAGCCCAATCGGCGTTTGGCACATCAGCGCTCAATCCCTCAATCTCGCTCTGAGGATCACGAACAGCAGTCAAAAACGCCACCTCGCGCAGCCCTGTATGCCGCCAAGCACGTGCCCATCCTTTGACGCGCAAAGGGCGCACCGCAGGATATTCATGTGTTGCACGGTTCACGAGACTGCCGTAGCCGAAAAAGCGAGGATGGCTCATTCGCTGCTCCTCAGGATCTGCGCGGGTCGCACTGTCAAAGGACGCCATGCAAAAGCGAGCCCCGACAGCATCGTCGCAAGAACGCCACCCAGCACAATCGCCAAGGCGTTGCCCCAGATAATTTCATAGCTGGTTTCCATGATAAATCTGCTCACGGCCCAACCGCCCAGAATTCCTGCACCCAGCGCAACAGCACCAGCGCAGCCACCCAATATGGCGGCACGCATCGCAAAGCTTTTCAGGATAGCACGCCGTGTCGCACCGAGCGTTTTCAAAACAGCCGCTTCAAACGTACGCGCTTGTTCACCTGCCGCCGACGCGCCAATTAAGACAAGAAAACCAGTCAACAGTGTCGCTGCCGCGCCGTAACTCACAGCGGCCGAAAGTCCCGCAAGGACGCTTGCCACACGTTCTATCGCATCGCCAACGCGGATCGCGGTGATGTTGGGAAATGCGGTGCTCAGATCGCGCAGAATGCGTGCTTCTGACTCTGGCGTTGCGTAAACCGTAGAGATGAAACTATGTGGCGCACCAGACAACGTGCTTGGATTCATCGACATGATAAATCCTATACCTGCTGTTGAAAAATCCACTTCGCGAAAACTCGATACTGTCGCCGTGAAATCGCGGCCCAATATGTTTACGGTCACAGTGTCACCGAGCTGGATGTTCATCTCTTCGGCTTCTTTGGCTGCGAAACTCACCAAGGGTGGTCCTGTGTAATCAGGCTCCCACCAGCTGCCATCCAACAGACGCGTATTATCGGGTAGCTCCGTTGAATAAGTAATCCCACGATCCCCCTCAAGCACCCAGTGATCACCCGCAATTTCGCTCGCAGGTTGACCATTGATCTTCGTAATGATGCCACGCAGCATTGGTGCGCTGTCAATTCGGCTGACCGCGGGATCGCCATTCAGACGCTCCAGATAACCCGGCATTTGATCCTTTTGGATATCAACAAAGAAGTAAGACGGGGCCACGCTTGGAAGATCGCGCGCGATTGCGCCGCGCAAGTTGCCGTCAATCTGACCCACGGCAGCCAAAACAGACAGGCCAAGCCCGAGCGATAGCACGACTGATACGGCTTCCTCACGGGGGCCGGAAATAGACCCTAGTGCCCAGCGTAGGCTTGCGCGCCCTCTCGCCCACGGCGCAATTTTACGTGCAAAAAACCGGATTAAATGCGCCGCAATAACGAGCAAGAGCAATGCGCCCATGATCCCGCCAGCGGTCCAAAGGGTTAAAAACGTTGTGCCAGAGAACCAGCTCGCCAAAGCAAGCAAAGCGGCGACCAACCCCGCCGTTGCTAGTATGTAGCGTAGCGCTGGTAAGCGTGCACCGCTTTGACCGGCATCGCGAAATAGCGTCGCCGCACGGATGTTTTCCGTGCGTGACAACGGCCAAGTGGTAAAGATCAAGGCGGTGAAAATCCCGTAGATCGCGGCCTCGACCAGTGGTTTTGGATACAATGAGAAGGCTGCGGGAATGGGCAATCGTTCGGTGATGAGCGGCGCGAGCGCGATAGGGGCCGCAGCGCCCAAAGCAATACCAATGGCGATGCCGAGCAAGCTTAGAACGCCGATCTGAATGAAATAGGTTTGAAAGATGACTGCGCGCTCTGCACCCAAGGTGCGCAACGTTGCGATAACAGATGTCTTACCCTTCAGGTAACTGTTTACGGCAGCCGATACGCCGACACCGCCGACCGCAAGACCTGACAGCCCGACCAAAACTAAGAACGCGCCTAAGCGGTCTACAAATTGCGCGACACCGGGCGCACCATTGCGCGCATCGCGCCAGCGCAAACCGCTTTGCGCAAAAGCTTCATCAGCTTCGAGGCTCAAGGTATCAAGGTCGCTCGAGTCCGGTAGTTTCAAGCGGTACTTACTGGAAAACAGGGTTCCTGGATCAAGCAAACCGGACCCCTCAAGCGATTTCCGCAAAACGATGATTCGCGGGCCGAGACCGAAGCCCCCCCCCGCACCATCGGGTTCATTCACAAGAACGGCTGTGAGGCGAAGTTCTTGCGTGCCCAGCGTGAAAACACTGCCGATCTCAAGCCCTAATCTATCCATCAACACGCGTTCCATTACTGCACCTGACAATACACTTTGTGTACCCAGGGCAATGGCGATCGGTAAATTCGGCTCTAGCCCGACTTCGCCGATGAGCGGGTAGAACTCATCAACCGCTTTGACCTGCGTTAAGCCGCGTTCATCGCCAACCACGGCCATCGATCGAAAATCAGCGATTTCTGAGACTTGCTCTGCATTTTGAGACATCCAAGTGCGTTCTTGCGCGCTTGCGAAACGATAGGTCAGTTCCAACTCCGCATCACCGCCCAAAAGTACGGCACCTTCGCGCGCTAATCCTGCTTCAATGGAGGCACGCACAGTGCCAACGGCGGCAATCGCAGCGACGCCAAGTGCGAGGCAGGCCAAGAAAATGCGAAACCCTTTCAGCCCACTGCGCAATTCACGCCGTGCGAAACGTGACGCGAGTGCAATACTCATGAACTGACCTCATCAATACGCCCATCGCGTAGGCGAATTACACTGTCACAACGATTTGCTAATGTGTTGGAATGCGTCACAAGAACGAGGGTCGCGCCATCGCGTGCTTGCAGCTCAAAAAGTAGCTCCATGATCGCGTTGCCATTGGTTTCATCAAGATTGCCAGTCGGTTCATCCGCGAGCAAAATTTTGGGGCGTAAGACCATCGCGCGGGCCAAGGCAACGCGCTGTTGTTCGCCACCCGACATTTGGCTCGGATAGTGCGATGTGCGGTGCGATAGCCCAACGATCTCTAGCTCTGTCTCTGCTTTGGCGAAGGCATCTTTGTCACCTGCAAGCTCGAGCGAGGTTGCGACATTTTCCAAGGCCGTCATCGTGGGAATCAAGTGAAACGATTGAAACACGACACCCATTGAAGCGCGCCTGAAACGCGCCAAGGCGTCTTCATTCATGGTGGTAAGATCTTGTCCCAAGGCGGTGACCGTACCGCCGCTTACGCGCTCTAATCCGCCCATCACCATCAACAACGATGACTTGCCAGATCCCGACGGCCCCACCAGTGCCAGCGACTGGCCTTTTCCAACGTCCAGAGAAATGCCGTGTAAAATATCGACGCGTCCGGCATTGCCATCAAGCGAAAGAGTTGCATCTTTAAGTGAGAGAACGGCGGTCATATCGGGCGGCCTGCAATAAGGAGCGTTGCTTTGAGATATGGGTTTGCACTGGCTATGAGCAAGGCGCTTGCATCATTTGCGTTCATTTTTGTTCTGGTTTTCGCTCAAACAAGCTCTGCACGCGCAGAGCCGGTCTCGATCGTTGCTTTTGGCGACAGCCTGACCCAAGGGTTTGGATTGCGTGCCGAGAATGGATTTGTTCCTCAGCTGGCCGATTGGCTCAAAGCGAACAGCACCGAAGCTGGCGCAATTCGTTTGATCAATGCAGGAGTGTCGGGTGACACAACTGCTGGCGGCGCTGCACGGGTGGATTGGACGCTTACGGACGACATTGACGGGATGATTGTTGCGCTTGGCGGAAATGACCTGCTGCGCGGCATTGATCCGGCGGTGAGCCGTGCCAATCTGGAAAAAATATTGCAAGCGACTGCGGCGCGCGATGTGCCAGTTTTGCTTGTTGGGTTGGTTGCGACTGCGAATATGGGGCCGAGCTTCAAGCAAGCGTTTGATCAGATGTATCCTGATCTGAGCGCGCAATATGACACGCTGTATGTGCGTGATTTCTTTATTGGCCTACTAGAACCCGACGGCACTGTTGATCGTGATAAGGTGCGTGCGCGCATGCAAATCGATGGGATTCACCCGAACAAAGACGGGGTGCGCGACATTGTGCAAGGGCTAGGCCCTGCGGTCATCGAGCTGATCGCTCAGGCGCGTTCAAGGGGTTAAAAGCTTGGTGAATATCTGATCAAGAAACACCCGCGCACCCTGCTCGCGCGCGTTGGAATCCGGTAGCAATACCTCCGCTTGCGCTGCAAAATCTGCGTAGTGCTGAGTGGTTGCCCAGATCGAAAAAAGCAGATGCGCTGGATCACTGCGCGCAATTTTCCCACTGTCCATCCAACGGGTAATGACGGCTGCCTGTTCATCAAAGAGTGGCTTCAATCCGGCCGTCAAATGTGGCCCCATACGCGGCGCACCTTGTAAAATCTCGTTGGCAAACAAGCGACTCTCGCGCGGCAGTTCAATCGCCATATCGAGTTTACGATGCACATAAGCGATTATTTCTTTGATCGGATCACCGTTCGGATTCATTTCCTTTAGCGGATCAAGCCATGTCGTCATTAACTGATTCAGCAAGGTGACGTGGATTTCTTCCTTACCGTTGAAGTAATAAAGGATGTTTGGCTTGCTCAGGCCCGCTTGCTTTGCGATCTGATCTAGCGTTGCACCGCGATAGCCTTCGCTCGAAAAAACCTCTAGCGCTGCGTCTAATATCACAGAGCGGTTGCGCTGCTGAATTCTGCTCGGCGCTTTTGTCTTGGCAGAGGCACTGTCAGTCACTGCAAAAAGTCTCCCGCTTGGTTTGTTCATGTTTTGAGCATGCATTTGCGCTGCGTCCGCATGCTTTAGCATTTCGCGCAAGTCAATCCTTGACAGAGTAAGCGCGCATTGCAATCGTGTCTTTACCAAATGGTAAAAAAGTGACCGATCTGCCAGATCGGCGTAGTCTATGGGGAATTGATCATGGCCGCACCGGGTGAAAATCTGAAAATTAACGCAGATCGTCTTTGGGACAGCTTGATGGAGATGGCCAAGATTGGGCCAGGCGTCGCAGGGGGCAACAATCGCCAGACCTTGACCGATGAAGATGCCGAAGGGCGCGCGCTGTTTCAGAAATGGTGTGAAGCTGTTGGGTGTAGCATGGGTCTTGATAGCATGGGCAATATGTTCGCAGAACTTGCTGGTACGGATCCTGATGCATTGCCCGTTTATGTTGGCTCACACCTTGATACGCAGCCCACAGGCGGCAAATATGATGGCGTTTTGGGTGTTCTTGGCGGGCTCGAAATTTTGCGCACCATGAAAGATCTCGGAATCAAAACCAAACATCCCATCGTCGTTACGAATTGGACCAATGAAGAGGGCACACGCTACGCCCCGGCGATGCTCGCCTCTGGTGTGTTCGCGGGCGTTCATACCGAAGAATGGGCCTATTCAAAGGAAGATGCTGACGGCAAAACCTTTGGCTCGGAATTGGAGCGCATCGGTTGGAAGGGTGATGAACCTGTTGGCGCGCGCAAGGACAAGATGCACGCGTTCTTTGAACTTCATATCGAGCAAGGCCCAATTCTGGAGGCAGAGGGCAAAGACATCGGTGTCGTGACGCACGGCCAAGGTTTGAGTTGGACGCAGGTGACGATCACTGGAAAAGATAGCCATACCGGATCGACCCCAATGCCGATGCGCAAGAACGCAGGTCTTGGAATGGCGCGTATTCTGGACAAAGTGGATGAGATAGCATGGTCGCACAAACCCCATGCGGTTGGCGCGGCTGGACATATTGATGTGTATCCCAACTCACGCAATGTGATCCCGGGGAAGGTTGTCTTTACTGTCGATTTCCGCTCTCCTGACTTGGCGGTTATCGAAAATATGGAAGCGCGCCTACGGGTAGATGCGCAAGCGATATGTAATGAGATGGGCTTGACTGTGGCGTTCGAAAAGGTTGGTGGTTTCGACCCTGTGACCTTTGATGAGACTTGTGTTTCTGCGGTGCGCGCCGCTGCGGAAAGGCTTGGGTACTCCCATATGAACCTGATTTCAGGTGCTGGACATGACGCCTGCTGGATCAACAAATGTGCGCGGACCGCGATGGTGATGTGCCCATGCGTGGATGGTTTATCACACAACGAAGCGGAAGAGATTTCGCGCGAATGGGCCAGTGCAGGGACGGACGTGTTGATGCACGCAGTTCTGGAGACAGCCCAGATTGTTGAATGAGGAGGGGGCCAGCCCCCATCGCGCAAGCGCGACCCCCCGGAGTTCATCTGGAAAGATGAAGATATTTAGAAAGGCGTATTAAGATGGGTACGAAAGTTATCAAAGGCGGCATGGTCTGCACGGCGGATCGCACATGGAAAGCCGACGTGTTGATCGAGGGTGAAGTGATCAAGCAGATCGGTGAAGATCTGAAGGGCGACGAATATATCGATGCCGAGGGTGCTTATGTGATCCCCGGCGGTATTGATCCGCACACCCATCTCGAAATGCCGTTTATGGGAACGACTGCCGCCGAAACATTCGAGACCGGAACCTGGGCCGCCGCGACGGGTGGAACAACGATGATCGTGGATTTTTGTTTGCCTGGCGAAGATGGTGATTTGAAGAACGCGATCAATGAGTGGCACCGTAAGTCCGCGCCGCAGATTTGTAGCGATGTTGGCTATCACATGGCGATCACGGGTTGGGACGAGAATGTCTTCAACGGGATGAAAGACGCTGTTGATATGGGTGTGAATTCGTTCAAACATTTCATGGCCTATAAGGGTGCGCTGATGATTGAGGACGATGAAATGTTTGCCTCGTTCAAGCGCTGCCGCGAGTTGGGTGCTTTGCCAATGGTGCATGCTGAAAACGGCGATTTGGTTGCCGAGATGCAGCAGAAATACTTCGATGAAGGCATAACAGGCCCTGAGGGCCATGCCTATTCGCGCCCACCCGAGTTTGAAGGCGAAGCCGCGAACCGTGCGATCACGATTGCGGATTGCGCGGGCACACCTTTGTACATCGTGCATGTTTCCTGCGAACAATCGCATGAAGCGATCCGGCGCGCGCGGCAAAAGGGGATGCGGGTCTATGGTGAGCCGTTGATCCAGTTCCTGACGCTAGACGAAAGCGAGTACTTCAATAAGGATTGGGACCATGCCGCGCGCCGCGTGATGTCGCCACCGTTTCGCAACAAGGAGCACCAAGATAG
>JAHEGL010000492.1 GCA_024645145.1 Planktotalea sp. | reverse complement strand
CGCGCCTTTTGTTTTCTGAACCGGTTAAGACTGACCGGCTTGCCCATTACTTTGGGCCTATCATGTCTTCTGGACGGACGACGCGTTCAAATGTTTCTGCATCGACAAAACCCATAGCGAGCGCTTCTTCTTTGAGAGTCGTGCCGTTTTTATGCGCGGTCTTGGCCACCTTTGTTGCGTTGTCATACCCGATTGTCGGGGCTAATGCGGTGACCAGCATCAAGCTTTCTTTCATCAACTTGTCGATACGTGGCTCGTTTGCTTTCGTGCCGTTGAGCATACGCTCGGTAAAGCTTGATGCCGCGTCGCCCAAAAGTTGCATGGATTGCAATAGGTTATAGCTCATCATTGGGTTGTAAACATTCAATTCGAAATGACCTTGCGAGCCTGCAAATTTGATAGCAGCATCATTGCCCATCACATGAGCCGCAACCTGAGTGAGGGCTTCCGCCTGGGTCGGGTTTACTTTGCCTGGCATAATGGAGGAGCCTGGCTCGTTTTCTGGCAAGATCAACTCACCAAGGCCCGAACGCGGGCCAGAGCCCAAGAAACGCATATCATTGGCGATTTTGTAGCACGCGCCTGCAACACTCGCGATTGCGCCAGAAGTGAAGACCATCGCGTCATGTGCAGCCAGCGCTTCGAACTTGTTGGGCGCCGTGACGAACGGCAGGCCCGTGATATCGGCCATATGCGCTGCGACAGTTTCGCCCCAACCATGTTTTGTGTTCAACCCTGTGCCCACGGCAGTACCGCCTTGAGCAAGCTCGTAAATGCCCGGCATCGTGGCTTCAATACGCGCGATGCCTTGGCGGATTTGATGGGCATAGCCTGAGAACTCTTGTCCAAGTGTCAAAGGCGTTGCGTCTTGAGTGTGGGTTCGACCGATCTTGATGATGTCTTTGAACTCTTCCGCCTTGGCATCCAAACCAGCAAGCAACTGCTGCAAACCGGGCAACAGCGTATCGCGCACCATCATCGCAGAGGCGATGTGCATTGCTGTTGGGAACGTATCGTTGGACGATTGGCCCATATTGCAATGATCATTTGGATGCACTGGGTCTTTGGAACCAATCACACCGCCCAAGATTTCAATTGCGCGATTTGCAATGACTTCGTTGGAATTCATGTTGGATTGCGTGCCAGATCCTGTTTGCCAAACGACCAGCGGGAAGTTGTCGTCAAACTTGCCCTCAATCACTTCACCAGCGGCTTCGATGATCGCCTCTGCCAATTTAGGGTCTAATTCGCCAGAGGCCTTGTTGGCCATAGCGCAGGCTTTCTTGATCACGCCCAGCGCACGCACGATGGCGACAGGTTGTTTTTCCCAACCAATTGGAAAATTCATCAAAGACCGCTGCGTTTGTGCGCCCCAGTATTTGTCTGAAGGAACCTCAAGAGGGCCAAAACTGTCGGTTTCTGTGCGCGTGTTAGACATGGTCGTCTCCTGTGCATGGATCAGGGGGAAATTTTGGTATACAGTTGCATGCCGTTTAGGTCAAAACCAACCGCTTTTGCAATTAGAGAAATCTGAAAAGCGAAAACTTATTTGCGAAATGCATCCAAAGACACGACGTCTGCTTCTTTCTTCGGCTTTTCTTTCGGCTCTGACTTTTGAGCAGCAGGCTGCGCGTCAACGTGTGCTTCGTCGTCTACAGAATGTAGGCCTAGGTCGTCATCATCATCGTCTTCTGCTTCAAAACGTAATCCGAATTCTACTGAAGGATCAACAAATGTGCGCAGTGCATCAAACGGAATATTGAGCGGTTCAGGGGCATCGCCGAAATTCAACGTGATCGAGAAGCCATCGTCGCGAATCTCAAGATTGTCAAACCAATGCTGCACGACAACAGTCATTTCTGCAGGGTAGCGCTCGTGCAACCAATCTGCGACCTCCACATCAGGATGAGTGGTGTCAAAAGTGATAAAAAAGTGGTGTTCACCCGGTAGGCCGTGATCTCTGACGTCCTCGAGCACGGTCTTTATCAAACCACGCATCGCGTTGTGCATGAGATGTCCGTAATCTATCGAATCTGACATGGTCGCCCCCAAGGTTTACCTAACTCGAAGCATAGGCACTTTTGCGGCAAACCAAAAGGGCTCTTAACGCACGTTAAGACGCTCTTGCGCATAAGAGGCTGCACCCACCAATGCCGCGTAGTCGTCTTCGACCACCGAAATCGGAAATTGGCCCATAAACCCGGAAAAACGACCTTTGTCAGCGAAGCAGTTGAGAAAGTCGTGCTTGTCCATGAAAGGCAGCAGTGCGCGCGCGACGCCACCAACCAAGTAGATGCCGCCAA
>JAHEGL010000489.1 GCA_024645145.1 Planktotalea sp. | reverse complement strand
GCCGTTAGATGATTATGCAGCGAATGGCGGCAGTGAGCCCAAACCGACCGGTGCTGCACGACACGCGAATGTCTGCACTCTTGGCGAACGACCACTTATTGGTGCATCGGGCTCCATTTATCGAGGCTTTCCAGAAATTTTTCTTTTTCTCCTTCATGCATTGAGATGTTGGTCTGCGCATAAGGGAAGTTGCCTGCAGTTACTTCGCTGTGAAACTGACTAAGGGCAGCGACACGTTCTTTATGTATCTGTTTGTGCAGACGTCCGACATTGCCGAAGGCGTGGGCATGCTTTGGTGGGCGATCTTCTTCACTGGCCTCACCACATACGTCTGCCACAAATGACATAATTACATCTCCGGCCATACCGGAGCCCAGTGAGAAAGTCACAATGGATGTCTTTTTATTGACTGCTTCCAACACTTCTTCGGCAATGCATTCGGCTTCAACGGCTATGACGCCCACGTCTTCCATTCGTTTCAGCGTCTCATAGATTTTCAAAGCCTCATCTGCATTGCGACCCCATCCGCGCAGACCGCCGCAGTAGTGGCTAAAGGTCGGTATCAATCCAACATGGCTTTGGACAGGGATTCCCTCGCGTGACATCATCTCCAGCGCATCAAGTGACCTTAATGTATAATACATATCTCCACCTCGGCGCATTGCCTCAAACGCGTCGGCCAAAACTTCTTCGTTCGAACCAAACTGCGCCCATCTAGACCCTACGCGGCAGAAGTGGGTTGGTGCGATGGCGCGAACATTATCGATCTGGTCCATCCCCACAACTAACAAGTCTATCCCGGCATCCCTGCAAGCCCGGATTTCATCGGCATTGGCTGGATTGGACATAGTCAATTTTTTTGGTTTTTGCTTAAGCGCCTGAAGGTCCGAGATTGTATAGTTGCGCTTGGCCGGTTTACGGGAGAAATCATAAATACGTTTCATAGTTTGATGGCTCCTTCAAATAAAGGCGCTTTTGGCGCCACCAGACTTTTGAGTTTTAAAAATCGAGCTTACGTCCGCTGCTGGTGGGTATGGCAGGCGCACGGGCGCCTCATTCATCCGCGGTTGTAGTACAGGGTCGCCAATGATCATTCTGTCCAAAAAATCGTTCCACTGTTCCTGCTGTGATAAGCGTTGGATATAGGCGGAGCCGCCCATAAGCGGCCAGGCATCCGCCGCACAGCATTCATAAAACAGCATCAGCCTCGCTCGATCTGACACATTCGGAGCAGACCCATGCAAAGTCCGCGCGTGGTGAATGGACATGCTTCCAGCCTTTCCAGTTATCGTGACAGCTTGATCAATATGGAAGTCTGGGTCGGTTGGGTCCACTGCACCACAAAAAACACCTTGGGCGCTATTGTGATCCAAAACCGGGCCCTTATGAGATCCCGGAATGACCTGAAGCGGCCCATTTTCTTCCGTGACGTCCTCCAGAAAGACACCGAAGGCCAACATGTCGTCGTTGGTATGCGGATAGAATGCCCAGTCCTGGTGCCACTCGACAGCAGCCCCGCCGCCCGGCGCTTTTGCGTTGAGCTTGGATGTTTGCAAAACTGCATTGGGTCCAACCAGTTGCCGTAGGACCTCTGTGATCCCAGAATTCTTTATGACATCCCAAAAGAATGGATGCTGTTTGTGGGGCAGTTTGATCCGGGTCAGCTTTGGAGTTTCTGAGTTATGCCCTTGGTCCAGATCATAAACGTCATTGCTTGCTGTTACGTGCCTTGAACGATCTATGAATTCATGCGTGATCTCCTGCATGCGTTGAAGCTGTTCCGGCGTCACAACATCTTCAACGAGAAGATAACCATTCTCAAAGTATGAACTGATCTGTTCGCT
Organism: Planktotalea sp.; assembly: GCA_024645145.1. Taxonomy (GTDB): domain Bacteria; phylum Pseudomonadota; class Alphaproteobacteria; order Rhodobacterales; family Rhodobacteraceae; genus Planktotalea. Next base: position 462 of record JAHEGL010000489.1, on the reverse strand, counting down.
TGTAAGCATCCTGGCTACCCTCCCTTTTTGGTATCGATACCACTCTTGATTTGGTATCGATACCAAGGTTAATTGAAGCCGTCAACACAGCAAAGGGGAGCAGCTTGGGTATAAGCAAGTGGGTTACCATGAAAGACGTGGCAGATCTTGCCAGCGTGGGAACGATTACGGTGTCCCGGGTTCTGCGCACCCCCGAAAAAGTTTCGGAAGCGAAACGCAGTCGGGTTCAAAAGGCGATTGAACAACTGGGATATGTCCCCGACAACACGGCCGGAGCCCTTTCATCGAACAAAAGCCGGGTCTTTGGCGCGATCGTATCCACGGTAAATGACTCAGTATTCGCACAAACTTTGGATGGCTTGTCGAGCACTCTTCGCGCTGCAGGATATGAACTACTTTTGACAAGCACCAATTATGATCCAACTGTGGAGGAAGATGCATTGCGCGCGCTTCTCGCCCGCC
>JAHEGL010000014.1 GCA_024645145.1 Planktotalea sp. | reverse complement strand
GCCATTCAGGGAGGGATAGCTGCTCTGCGCGCATGGCGCGGTCAACATCCTGTACGTGCAGCATTCTATGGAGGTGTGGCCCTGTTAGGGTTTGCAATTGCTCTGTTTGGAACATCAGTCGAGTAAGAGCGGATGACCACACTCAAGTTCTCAATGGTGGCTCTGTCCCGCAAAGCTGCCATTCAGAAAGTATGTGGTGGACGATAGATACGCCTATCTGAAGTTAAATTTCAGCCGTCCGCCAACCCAAACACCCTCGGGTGTGATCTTCGTTCCCAAACACATCACCTCAACACCAGCCTCTCGCGCATCCGCAAAAGCCTGTGCGTAAGCGGGATCAATATCCCCCGCCAAAGTCATCGCCTCACAATCTGTGCGTTGCAAGAGATAGAGCATCACGGCGCGGTGTCCTTCAGCCACCATCGCGGACAGCTCTGCTAAATGTTTGGCACCGCGTTTGGTCACGCTATCAGGGAACTCGGCCAGACCAGCGCGCCTACACAAAGTCACGCTTTTTACTTCGACATAAGTATCGCGCCCGCCGCCTTCCAAAAGAAAATCGATTCGGCTGTTCTCGCCGTATTTCACCTCTGGTCGTATGCCATCATAATCGCCAAGCCCATCAATCTCGCGCGCCTCTAACGCGGCTTTCAGCGCGCGGTTCGGCACGGATGTATCAACCCCAGTGAAATGTCCGTTCTCATGATCCACCAGACGCCAGCCGAATTTCAGCTTCTTCTTTGGATCATCGTTGGGCTCCAACCAGATTTTCATTTCCTCGTCCGCCAATCCCATCATCGAGCCGGGGTTGGCGCAATGGGCTGTAATTTCGCGTCCATCCTCCAGACGCGCATCGGCGAGGAACCGTTTGTAACGACGAATAAGGCGGGCAGGGATGAGATCGGTTTGAAAGCGCATGCGTCAAGGCCTATACGAGTGCAAACTGCGCATCAAGGAGAGCCGCAAATGCCAAACCCTACAGCCGCCATGTTGGTGATCGGTGATGAAATTCTCTCTGGTCGCACGCTTGATTCCAATACCAACCACCTTGCAAAAGAGCTGACATCGCACGGCATTGATCTGCGCGAAGTGCGCGTGGTGAGCGATGAACCTACAGCGATTGTGGGTGCTGTCAAAGTGCTTGCCGAAGCGTTCGATCATGTGTTCACCAGCGGCGGCATCGGCCCAACCCATGACGATATCACCGCCGATTGCATTGCCGAGGCTTTTGGTGCCTCGATTGACGTGCGAGAGGATGCGCGCGCGCTTCTAGCCGCGCATTACGAGCGTCAAGGATCAGAGCTTAATGAGGCCCGCCTGCGCATGGCGCGTATTCCTGATGGGGCGACGTTGATTGATAACCCAGTTTCTGTCGCGCCGGGCTTTTTACTTGAAAACGTGCATGTCATGGCCGGTGTTCCATCGGTTTTCAAAGCTATGGTCGCTTCTGTTCTTCCAACGCTAACGGGGGGTGTGCCACTGCTCAGTCAAACTTTGCGGGTGGATCGTGGTGAGGGGGATATAGCAGGGCCGCTGGCTACATTGGCGCAAGACTATCCAGAGCTCTCTATTGGCTCTTATCCGTTTCAGAAAGATGGTAAATACGGCTCTAATATTGTGATCCGTGGTCAGGATATCACTGAAATCGACGCTGCCATCGCACGCCTCGCGACTGAGATGGGCGTGTGATGCCAAACATCGAAGCGCTTTATGAGGTTTGCTCTCAGACGTGGCCTGCTACTTCAGAACAGCGTGTCGGTCCATGGATGATCCGTGATGGTCAGGGGGGTGGGCAAAGGGTGTCTGCAACAACTGCTGAGGGGCCGTTTGGACAAGATGGTTTAGCGACTGCGGAAGCCGCGATGAACCAGCTCGACCAGCCAAAGCTGTTCATGGTGCGCAGCGGAGAAACGGAGCTCGATAATCTGCTTGCGTCAAATGGCTATGAGATCAAAGACCCCGTAAACCTCTACACATGTGAGATTACGCAGCTTACGCAGGTCGAAATCCCACGCGTAACGGCGTTCACCATCTGGGAGCCGTTGCAAATTATGCACGATATCTGGGCAAGCGGTGGCATCAACGCGGCGCGTTTCAACGTCATGCAGCGCGCTCAATGTATAAAGACCGCACTCTTAAGTCGCTGGAATGATCAACCTGCGGGAACAGGATATGTCGGTATCCATGATGGTATCGCTATGGTGCATGCCCTTGAAATTCTGTCGCACCAGCGTGGTATGGGTGTTGGCAAATGGATGATGCGGCGCGCGGCGGTTTGGGCGGAGGAACAGGGTGCGGCACACATGTCAGTCATCTGTACGCAAGAAAATGACGCCGCGAACGGGCTTTACACCGGGCTTGGTATGACGCTGACTGGTACCTATCATTATCGCATTAAAGGATAACTCGATGAGCAAACCCACTGCCCTAGATCTGCCAATGGTCGATCCGCTTCCCGCGCCAACGCAGAAGTATTTTGATATTTGCCAAGACAAGCTTGGAATGGTCCCAAACGTTCTGCAAGCGCATGCTTTTGATATCGACAAGCTGAATGCATTCACGGCGCTCTATAACGACCTGATGTTATCTGAGAGCAATCTGAGCAAGCTTGAGCGAGAGATGATTGCTGTGGTCACGTCCTCTATCAATAAGTGTTTTTATTGTCTGACGGCTCATGGCGCAGCGGTGCGCCAGCTTTCGGGTGATCCCAAGCTGGGTGAGATGTTGGTGATGAACTGGCGAGTGGCTGACTTGGATACGCGTCAACGCGCGATGCTTTTGTTTGCAGAGCATGTCACCAAAGAAAGCCACTCTATCGAAGAAGCAGATCGCCAAGCACTACGAGATGTGGGTTTCACTGACCGTGATATCTGGGACATCGCGAATGTGTGCGCGTTTTATAACATGTCTAATCGCGTTGCGAGCGCGACCGACATGCGCCCCAATGATGAATATCACGCGCAGTACCGATAATCTGGATAGATGGTATTTCGTGCGCTCCTTTTGTGTTTTTTGTTTGGTTTGCCTATTGCAGCGTTCGCTATTGAGCTGACCTTGCCCGCTTCTGCACGCCAGACAGCTGGACAGGATCTGGGTGTCAGTAGCTATGCTTTACCCACTGCTGCATTCGACGGCGTTGAAATTCCGTCATGGGTGTTTGAGGGCTTCGTCACCCGTCAAGCCTGGCGGCTAGAGGGGGGTGGCGTGACGCCGCTTCAGCTTTTGCAGCCATTGCGAGACGAGCTGACAAACGACGGGTTTTCGCTGATTTTCGAATGCGCGGATCGCCAATGCGGGGGTTTCGATTTCCGTTTCCAAACGGACGTTATTGACGCGCCTGAAATGTACGTCGATCTTGATGATTATCGCTTCGTTTCTGCAATTAAAGGGGATGTAGATGCGCCTTCTGCGGCTGTATCAATCCTAGTTTCGCGTAGCGCTGCGTCTGCTTATATTCAGGTCATACAAATATCTGTCGATCAAAACGCTGATATTAATGTGGCCAAAGGCGGAAAAATCATTGCGAGCACGCAAGGTAGCGGAGCGATTGTAACAAGTGGTGAGCTGGGACAAGAACTTGATGTTTCTGGCCATGTCATTCTAAGCGATCTTGTTTTTCAAACGGGGTCTTCAAACTTGGGGGAAGGCACGTTTGACTCGCTTGCCAGTCTCGCCGCTTATCTGCGTCAGAACCCGACGCGTCAGATTGCATTGGTCGGCCACACCGACGCCGAAGGAAGCCTTGAGGGCAACATCGCGCTGTCTAAGCGCCGGGCTTCATCTGTGCGCGCGCGCCTTATCGAAGTGCATGGCGTCGCGGAAGCTCAAGTCTCGGCGCAGGGCGTTGGTTTTCTAGCGCCCGTGGTCAGCAATGTGAGCGAAGCGGGCCGCACCGCCAATCGCAGGGTTGAAGCGGTGCTAATTTCCATCAAGTAACAAGGTGTGAGCAACACAAAGGTACTTTGCATGTCTGATTCTTCTGCCCATCCCGGTGATCCGCATTATGTCACACGCAGCAATTGGCTTCGTGCCGCTGTGCTTGGCGCGAACGATGGCATCGTTTCGGTATCGTCGCTTATTGTCGGGGTTGCCGCGGCGAATGCGGGTCAGGATGCCGTGATCATCGCGGGTGTCGCAGGCTTGGGCGCGGGTGCAATGTCTATGGCGGAGGGTGAATATGTGTCGGTATCGTCTCAGTCAGATATTGAGAACGCGGACATTGCGCGCGAAGAGCAAGCGTTAAGCGATTTCCCAGAAGATGAACTTGCTGAGCTTGCTCAGATCTATCGCGAACGTGGTTTAAGCGACGAAACAGCCCGTATTGTTGCCAAGGAGCTGACCGCGCACGATGCCCTTGGAGCGCACGTGCGCGATGAGCTGGGTATTGTGGACGAACAGTCAGCGAACCCGTTGCAAGCGGCTTTTACGTCTGCTGTGACCTTTAGCATCGCGGCGGCGATTCCAGTGCTTGCAGCTTGGCTTGCACCTGCTAGCTCGATCATTCCAGTTACACTGTTCGTGACAGTTCTTGCGCTTGCAGCGCTTGGCGCGCTGGGTGCGAAGGTTGGTGCTGCCCCGCTTTTGCGGCCCACGCTGCGTGTTGTGGGTTGGGGGGTGTTCGCGATGGCTGTGACCGCTGGGATCGGCTCGCTATTTGGTGTGAGCGTTTAGGATACAAGTTGCGATGGCAATGTCCTGCGCGGCGATCCCGGTGAGATCTACGAGGGTGATTTGATCTTCGGTGATACGGCCTTTGCTTGGGTCTTCAAGGATCACACCCAGTTCAGTCAAGTCGCGTTTGTGAATAAGGCCAGCGCGAAAAGCGTGTGACACTTCGCCATGATCGAAACATTGCGTCGCAAGATCGACCGCAATCACGTCCGCGCGTTTTACAAGGTTTGGATCAAGCTCTTGCTTGCCCAGTGCATCTGCCCCCACAGCCGTAATATGCGTTCCAGCCTGCACCCAGTCGGACTGGAGCAATGGGCTGTTCGCACCGGTCGCAGTCACGATGATATCTGCATGTTTGACCGATGTTTGAAGGTCGTCTGAATGCATGACGTCAAACTCATTTGAAAGCTCTGCCACCAGTTCCTTTGTGCGCTCTGTGTTGCGGCCCCAAAGTTCAAAACGAAGCGGGTTTGGCATCAAGGCGGCATGTGCCTCTAGTTGTCTGCGTGCTTGTGGGCCTGTGCCAACAATCAAAACCCGCTCACTATCCTTGCGCGCCAAAACACGGCTCGCAACCGCGCCGCCAATGCCTGTGCGCACATCTGTTAAGAGCATTTCATCATGTAAAACGGCCTGCACAACACCTGTTTTGGCCGACATCACAAGAACGAGACCATTGCCTGTCTCAAGGCTCTGGGCAGAGTTATTCGGGAAGCCAGTCGCTACCTTGATCACAAAGCTTTCGCTGCCGATCAGGTGACCATATTTGATATGACAATCTGCGCTCTGATCTGGAAATGTGATATGCCCTACAGGAGGTAAATTCACCTCACCTGCACTCGTCAATCGATACGCCTCTTCAATGTGGGGCGCGATGCTTCGCAAGTCGATTAACGCTTCGATTTTTGTGCGGGTTAGACTAATCATGAACAAACTCCTCAGAGGTTCTCTACTATGCCAACGCTTCCTGATTTTCGATTAGAAACACATTTTTCCAAATGGGAATTTAAGGCACGCTATCACATGACCGCGTCGGATGCGGAAAGCATGTCTTTGCCAGATTTGCTCTCTATGGCTTCGCCTGAGGATCGTGCAGGTTTTGAGAATATGTGGCTTGGCTACACGGAGACCTACGGTGCCCCAGATTTGCGTGCCGTCATCGCGCAAACCTTTGCGAAACAAAACGCCGAGGATATTTTGTGCTTTGCAGGGGCAAGCGAAGGGATTTTCGCGGCCAATCACGTGCTGCTTGAAAAGGACAGCCACGCGATTGTCGTTACGCCGAATTATCAGAGCCACGAAACCATGCCTTTGGCGATTTGTGAGGTCACGGGCGTGCCGCTCGACCCCAATGACAACTGGTCGCTTGATATCGACCGTATTGCTGCTGCGATCCGTCCGAACACCAAGCTAGTCACGATCAACTTTCCACACAATCCGACGGGTGCGATCCTGCCGCTAGAGCGTTATCAAGCTCTGATAACACTCTGCCGCAAACATGGGATTTACATTCTGCACGATGAAATTTTCAACGGGCTTGGAGCGAGCGATGCAGAGCATTTGCCATATATTGCGGACGAATACGAACGTGGTTTGTCGCTGGGTGTGATGTCGAAGTCCTACGGATTGCCGGGCTTGCGCGTGGGATGGATAGCCTGTCAGGACCGCGAAGTGCTCTCAAAGATGGAGCGTTTGAAGCATTATTTGTCGATATGTAATTCCGGCCCAAGTGAACGGCTTACAATGATCGCGCTCAAAAATCGCGAAAAGATCCTTGCGCGTAATTGTGCGATTGTGGATGAGAATTTACCAAAGTGGGACGCCTTCTTCGCACGCCACGCCGATTTGTTTGAATGGCAGCGTCCGGATGGGGCGTGTATGGGCTTTCCGCGCTACAAGGGAAGCTATGGGGTCGAGGCGTTTTGTGCCTCTCTGGTGGAAGAAAGCGGTGTGCTGTTTTTGCCTAGCACGGTCTATTCTTCAGAGTTGGGGGCGACGCCGACAGATCGGTTCAGGCTTGGTTTTGGACGTCGCAATCTCGATGAAGGGATCGCCGCCCTCGATGCGCATTTGATGAAGAACAAGTAATGCTTAGCGGGCTAGCATCTTCAAACCTTGTGTCACATCAGAACGCACAGCAATGCGCAGACCGGGTTCATCCCCTGCTTTCAAGGCAGCTACTATAAGGCGATGAAAATGCGGCAGTTCTTTGCGCCGCAAACGCCCATAAAGCGCGCGCATGGTGGGGCCGAGTTGTAGCCAGACTTGTTCTGCCATCGCGAGCATCGCAGGGGCTTGAGCGCGCAGATATAGGGTGCGGTGAAATTCTAGGTTAGTGCGGATGTATCCAACGGCATCTTGTCGTGCGATTTGCTCTGCGATGGACGTGTTGATCATTTGCAGACGTTCGATAAGCGCCATGTGCGCGCGCGGGAGCGCTCGGCTCGCCAGTTCAACTTCGATCAAAGCGCGTAGGGCAGCAAGTTCTTCGATTCGTTCACTGCTAAGCTCAGGCGTCGAAACGCGACCGGAACTCGACATTGACAACGCACCCTCTGCAACAAGTCGGCGCACGGCTTCCCGCGCTGGAGTCATCGAAACTTCGAATTCCTCGCCAATTCCGCGCAGGGTCATCGATTGGCCGGGCGCAATATCGCCGTACATGATGCGCGAACGCAGCGTCCGGTATACACGGTCATGGGCTGCTGCGGGGATTTCTGAAGTGCGTGGAGTAATCAACATCCTAGCCTTGTGATCACAAAGGTTAGGCAGGTCAAGAGATCAGAATTTATAGCTGTGCAATCCACTGCCATTCTTGCGCAACCAAGCACGAGGCTCTGCATATGGTCCATGTATGCGGGTAACCGTATCCCAAAACGCGCTGGAGTGATTCATCTCAGCAAGATGCGCCACTTCATGTGCCGCGACATAGCGCAAAACCTCTGGTGGGCACAGAATCAACCGCCATGAGTACATTAATGCACCGGCACTGGAGCAAGACCCCCAACGTGATCGCGTGTCGCGAAGGGTAAGTCGCGAATATGGTTTCCCCAAAGTATCGGCATAATGGTCAGACGCTGCCGCAAGTTTGTCACGCGCCATTTGCTTCAAGAATGCCTGTACACGCGGCGCGATTTGCTCTGGTTTCCCCGGCACTTGAAGCGTTTCGCTGTCCAATACAACTCGTTTGCCCGAGCCTGCGACAAGCTCTCTGTCCACGCCCTCAATAGGAAAGCTCGCGCCTAATGTGATTGTTTGATCTTCTCCGCGCTTCTCTAGATGCCCTCTGAGCCAAGTTTGCTTTTCGCGCGCAAAGGCGATTCCCTCTGCTTCACTCACATGACGCGGCAAAGTCAGCGTTACGCGCCCATCTAGTTGGCTAATTCTTAACGAAATCCGTTTTGCGCGTGTGGATTTTCGTAAAATTATCGCCACCGGAGGGTTGCCGTCCAAAATATGCTGCCCCATATGCACCCCAGTCTGGTAAATCGCCGCAAAGCCTTTGACACTCTTCTTAGGTTGTGGCAGTTGCCGTTGACCGTCGAAAGACCAATTAATTCGTGAGGAATTTTCATGCCCAAGGAAGAATGGGGCGTCAAGCGCCTGTGCCCGACCACGGGTAAGCGATTTTACGATCTTAACAAAAATCCGATTGTTAGCCCATATACAGGCGAGACGATCGAGATGGAAAACGGCAAAAGCCGGATGATCGCAGCTGACGCTGAAGACGCGGCAACAAAGAAAGCCAAAGATACAGAGGTCGATGACGCTGATGAAGTGATCCTCGATGACGACGAAGACGTCGATCTGGACCTTGGCGATGATGTGCTGGACGACGATGATGACGACACAGTTTCGCTAGACGAAATTGCGGATGTCGCTTCGGACGACGACGACAGCTAGATAAAGATTCAACATCGGGGTCATATGAATTTACTTGATCCCGATGTTATCCTTGCCTAGAATCGCGTCCATGTAGTCGTGCGCGTCTTATTTGGGGCCTTAGCTCAGCTGGGAGAGCGCCTGCATGGCATGCAGGAGGTCAGGGGTTCGATCCCCCTAGGCTCCACCATTTACCGTCTATTGTAGGCCAAGCATCAAAGTCCAAGTTGTGTTTAAACCTGTTCCGGCGCGACCAAGTCCAAACTCCTCAAAGACTGGCCTGACGTTGTTTTCTTGATGTCCGGGCGAGCTGATCCAACCATTCATCGCTAAATTTTCGTTTGCTTGGCCTCGGGCAATGTTCTCACCAATCGCTATAAAATTGTATCCTGCTGCGCGGGCACGTGATGCGATGGTGGATCCATTTAGCCCCACGTGTGCTAGATAACCGTTGGCGACCATATCCTCAGAAGGAGCTTGTGCCGCGGCATCGAGTTGAGCGCTATAGGTTAGCGGCTTTGTGCCCGCAGCGGTGCGCACAGCATTGATCAATGTGCCGAGAGAAGCATCTGCGGTTGGATTCGCTTGGAACCCATCGCCGCCAGAGATTGTCGTCGGAAATGGGCCGTTCTGACCGGTCCAGTCGACAGGGCCGTTGGCTATGTTCAGAATATCTGTGGCAGTCACGCTAGCGACAGAAGTTGCAGCCATGGAAAGCGCTGGCGTTGCCACAACAGGCGCGACCGGCGTCGTGCTATTACATGCGCTCAGCAAGACAGCGGGTAGCGCTAAAAGAAATGATTTTTTAAAGGGCTTAAGCACAAATTGAGCCTTTGGGGAAATATGATTTGAAGCGGTAGGGGCATCGTTCCTTGGTGCCGCCGTGTAAAGAAAAAAGTTCAAACTTCTCTTAAGATATCTGATGATTATCTTTGCACTCTGTGCCGTGCAGCAGGTACGCAAAAAATTCTAAGTCGAGGATGTCTAGGGTCTGGGTAGAACGCGAGGGTTCTTTAGCTCTTGTAAGTGATGCTTAGAGGTTTGTTTGATACGCGAACTAGAATTCATTTAATGAAGGTTCGACACCATTGATGATCGAGGGATGAAAGGTGCGTGTCGCTTCCATCACTGGCAACCTGCCCGAGTAGTCGCACTGGGGAAGCATTTGTGATGATTATGCTGGTGCTCTTTCCAAAAGACAAAAGGCCCAAACGCTCTGTTTGGGCCTTTGACAATTTAGTTTGTTAAAAATTGCTATTGCGCACCCAACATGAGCGTCCAAGTCGTATTTGAACCTGTACCTGCACGGCCGAGACCAAACTCTCTGAAAGCTGGGTTCACGTTATTCGCTTGGTGGCCCGGTGAACTGATTCAGCCATTCATCGCTAAATTTTCGTTGGTTTGGCCTTGTGCAATATTCTCACCAATCGTGGTGAAATTGTATCCGGCTGCACGGGCGCGCGATGCTATCGTAGATCCATTCTGCCCCGTATGAGAGAAGTATCCATTCGCAACCATATCATTGGAATGTGATTGCGCGGCTGCATCCAGCTGCGCGTTATAGGTAAGCGCAGTCGTGCCGGTGGCAGTTCTTACCGCGTTGATTAAAGTACCAAATGACGCATCATCCGTTGGATTGGCTTGAAACCCGTCGCCACCGACAATCGCGGTTGGGAATGGGCCGTTCTGTCCGGACCAATCAACAGGGCCATTGGCGACCGCGAGAATGTCAGCAGCGGTAACACCTGCCACAGTCGTCGCGGCCATGGATAGCATTGGTGAGCTAGGTTGAGTGGTCGTTGTATTACATGCTGTGAGAAACAAAGGCGCAGCAGCTATGAATGTGATCTTGATAATGGACTTGAACATCGTGGGCCTCGAAAAAGTCGGAAAAATGTGGTGTGATTACAGCATGATTCAGCCCCCTTGTGTAAAGGGATTTTGTGCAATCAAGCCTGACGATACCCATTCTTGCCGCTCCAAAGCAAAACCCCCGCAGAGTAAATCCACGGGGGTTTCAAATTCAAAAGCATTCTAGCTCGTGTAAAAGATGCTTAGAGCATACCTTCACGCTGTAGCTTTTTGCGCGCCAATTTACGGGAGCGACGGATAGCTTCAGCTTTCTCGCGTGCTTTTTTCTCGGACGGCTTCTCGAAATGTTGCTTGAGCTTCATTTCACGAAAAACACCTTCACGCTGGAGCTTTTTCTTCAGGGCACGAAGCGCCTGATCGACATTGTTGTCACGAACACTAACCTGCATGTGGTTTTCACCACCTTTCTAGTTTGAAGTTGCAAGGATTTGCAGGAATTGGCCGTATAGCAAAGCGCCCCTATATTGTCTAGTAAGACGGTAACTTGTTGAAAAGGACGCGTAGAGCGATGAACAACGTACTTGTTAAAGATCAGATTCTAGACGCTGCCTTGATCCATGTGGCATTTGATGGCTGGAGCCCGGCAACGTTTGAAGCTGCTGTTCAGGATGCTGGGATCGCGCCTGATATAGCACATCTTGCGTGTCCTCGCGGCGCTGTTGATCTTGCGATTGCCTATCATTTACGCGGTGACGCAGAGATGTTGGCACGCTTTGAGCGCGAAGACGTAAGTGCCATGCGCTATTCGGAAAAAGTCACCGCATTGGTGCGATTCCGCTTTGACGCTGTGGACGACAAGGAAGCTGTGCGTCGTGGGACGACATTGTTCGCTTTGCCACACCATGCGGGTGACGGTGCCAAGCTGATTTGGGGCACGGCCGATGCGATTTGGACGGCTCTAGGCGATAGTTCAACTGACTCTAACTGGTACACAAAGCGCGCAACGCTGAGTGCTGTGTATTCCAGTACGGTTTTGTTTTGGCTTGGGGATCAGTCTGAAAACCACGCAGATACATGGGCTTTTCTGGAGCGGCGAATCGAGGATGTGATGCGCTTTGAAAAAGTGAAATCGCAAGTGAACGAGTCTGCTTTGCTACAGCCATTACTCGCTGGTCCGAAATGGGCGTTGAGCTTTTTGAAGGCACCGAGCGGTGAGCGTCGAAATGACTTGCCCGGGCGCTGGAACGCCTAGGGGTGGGATGTCTCGCTATTGTTTTGTTGAAAGTCTTGTTTGGGTTTGGGCGAGGCAAGGTTGATGTTTGTCGGGTCTTTCAGCAACAAGATCAGCATAGGCACCCTTTCGGTTTTTAAATGCAGTGATAGAGTTGCGTCCAAGCAACGAACTTGGATGACTTAAGAAAGGGTCGAACATGCGCGCAGTTGAAATCACCGAGGCGGGTGGCCCTGACGTTCTTCAATTATGTGAGCGCCCCATGCCGCAAGC
>JAHEGL010000474.1 GCA_024645145.1 Planktotalea sp. | reverse complement strand
GATGCGAGTTCTCATTCGTCTGACAGCATCTTTGCGCGTCATCATGGGCGTCCAAGACAGAGACCAAATACCCTTCGGTTTCCAGATAGGCGCCATCGGTATAGGCAAACAGGTCAACCACGTTTGCGGGCCCGCATCACGACAAGCGGGTCATTGGTGCCCGTACATCCGACTTCTTTGCCTTCAACCGTGGCCAGAACGTCAAATCCCGCTTCATCCAAAAGCCCGTTGAGTTCCGGCACGCTTACGTAGGTGTATTTGCGGTCCAGCGTGTCACGTTCCTCGCCGGTGCCGGTTTTCATCGCCACATGGAGCGCGCCGCGCGGGCGTAGCGCGGTGGCGATGGCGGCCAGAATGCGCGGCAGGTCTGCGCGCGGCGCATGCAACAGCGAAAAATTCGCCCAGACCCCGTCATAGGCGGCAACCATGTCGACGTCGTCAAACGTTAGCAGGCGCGCACCGATATTGTGGGCCTTGTTGGCCAGCTCGATCATGCCGGTCGATGCATCCACCGGATCGGGGAGGAACCCCGCATCGCGCATATGCGCCGACGCCCGCGCAGGCCCGCAGCCAAGGTCAAGCACCGCACCACCCGCAGGCAGAAGCGCAAGGAAGTCGTTCAGGTTTTTCCCCGCCGATCCCTTTTCAAACAGGTTGGCATAACGCTCGGCGGCGCTGTCATAGAACGCGATAGTTTGTTTGTCAGGCATCAGAAAAGCACCGTTGAGAGGCAGAGAATGGCGATCGTTGTCAGCAGCACCCCAGCATGGACGTTGCGCCATCTCCGTCAGGAAGGATTTGCTGCGTCACCATTTCGGCCTTCAACCGCAACGCATCTTGAGCTGCGAATGTGCGCATAGGCATGATGGCTGTGGCTGAGACGGAAGCCAAGAAGTGTCGTCTGTTCATGTGGAGCCTCATGTTGGCAGAGTCAGATTTGTTGTCAAAACAGCAGTCGTTCCCAACACGGCAAGGATGACCAGCCATTCGACTGATATGGATTTTGAAAGATGGGTTGCGGCGGCTGGATTGCCCGCACGAACAGCGGGTATGAACCGAAGCTTGTTGGCAGCGGCCAGCCCAAGAAGCAAACCGACCAGCAGCACCTTGATGATCAATGCCTGCCCGTACCCTGTAGTAATGAGCGCTTCGAGTGACCCGACCAGTTCATAGCCCATGTAGCCACCCGCGATAATCAACGCAGGAACGGTAATCATGGCGACAACGCCAAACCGATGCCCGACATCCGCAACCGCCGCATATGTGGCTGACGATGATGCTAGTCGTTTCAACGGCGTGAGGACCCCGATCCAGAGGGAAACAGCCAGCAAATGCAACGTCAATGCGATGTCGAGCAGTGCAATTTCACGGCCAGAGATATGTCCGACGTGATCAAAGGACCAGATCGCAATGATCCCACCTAACACCGAGACCCAAATTCCAAAACGGCCTAAGAACAGGCCAGCGATCAAAAGACCAAGCCCCACCAAACGTAACAGCAAAGCAGTACCTACAGGTGTGGTCCAAAGCAGGCCAAGCATCTCAGGATCGGTCATGCCGCTGACATCCCCCGTCAGATTGGCACCGCGCAGTGAAAAGGCTAGGATGGTTGCCACCAACCCCAAAACGGCGAATGCCACGGCCAAACCACGAGTGCGGTCCAGCCGAAACATCAACGTGGCGATGACCGTGCCAGCCGCAGTCATCACACCAAGATAGAGCGCAAACTTTGTGATGATGGCCGCCAGCCCGAGCGCATCAGGCATCGTTATTCTACAGTGAAACTGAAGGTGCCGTTCAGCGCGTGACCATCAGAGCCTAGTCCGCGCCATTCAACGACGTACACACCCGCACCCATGTCGTGCATGGGCAACGCAAACTCCTGCGTGAAGGCTTTTTGATCCCCAAGGTCCATATCCATGCTGTGTGTGTCGGCATGAGTGATCGCGACCCGTGTTAGACGGATGTCGCCTTTGAAATCCATCAAAACTTCAGTCGGCATCTCATTGACTGTCGCCTCATTGGCTGGCGTCGTCGCATCGAGGGGCGAGTGTGCCATCGCACCTGTTGCCCAAATTCCGATCATGCCTGCGAGTAGAAAAGTCTTCATCGTTTTTTCCAGTCTTGTTGTTGGAGATCAATTGATTCCGTTGGCACGTTGCAATTCTCGAATGTAGGCGATGATCATGGTGACATCACCCCGTGTTACGCCCTCAACCGCAGGCATATCACCAAACGGCCAGTGATGTCCCCGAACGCCCATAGCAGCAGCCCGTTGGAACGCTTCGTCACCGTGGTGGCTCGGCTCATAAATGATGTGGACCAGTGGCGGTGCGACACC
>JAHEGL010000012.1 GCA_024645145.1 Planktotalea sp. | reverse complement strand
CAATTCAGCAAGTGCTGTGGGCAAGCCGCCTGCCGCGCCCATGGCCGTTGCCGCAGCAGTGTTGAGCCATGATTTCTGATCCGGAACGACACCACGACTTCTGCTTGCAGCGCTCAATGCAACATTCAAGGCTTTGGTGGTTGCATCTTCGAGTCGGCCTTTGACCGGATCAGGTAAACGTTCCATCAAGTTCTCAGCCTGCCCGCCAACAAGATTGAGCACCTGAATCCCGACGCCACCTGCTTTGCGGTACCGCTTTGCAATCTCGCTGATGTCGCGATCTAGATCGGGGGTGGTTAACTCTGTGGCCATCTTCGTAAGATCAGCATGTCCTGCACAGATTTCAAGCGCTGCGCGTCACCTTTCCCTGCACATCTTCCCAGACGGCCGCATTTGCATTCAACCCCAAGACACGTTCAGGGTTTGTTGGTGGAGGCATCAAGATGCCGTCCAAGCGCGAGAAACCGAATTTTTGATAGTACGGCTCATCACCGACTAGCATCACTCTGCGCCACCCATTCTCATCTGCGCGCGCAAGACTATCGCGTATCAAAACACTGCCCAGACCTTCGCCTTGGCGGGTCGGGTGAACCGCCACAGGACCAAGCAGCAATGCCTGATGTTTCTCAATAAGAACGGGCCAATACCGGATTGCACCAGCAAGAATACCATCACCGTCACGTGCAACACTGCTCAAGCCCTCTACAGGTGGCACGCCATCGCGTAAGCGATAAGATGACAACGCTTCTCGCCCCGGCGCGAAGCACAAATCGTAAAGTGCTTCGACCTCCCACCAATCCTCAGCTGTTTCTGGTTTGAGCGTGTACACCAATCTGCTTTCACGTTTTTGCTGGCATCGCGCCTAGCATGGCGGTAGCGATTGGGCAAACAAGGAGTCCATATCGATGTTTTATCGCCCAGAAGACGGTCACAACCTGCCCCATAACCCTTTCAATGCCATCGTAACACCGCGACCGATCGGTTGGATCTCCACACGCGATAGCGAAGGCCGGGACAACTTAGCGCCCTATAGCTTCTTCAACGCTGTCGCTTATGTGCCGCCACAGGTCATGTTTTCTTCGACTGGCGTGAAAGACGATCGCGGGGATACCAAAGATAGCGTTGCAGTGATCCGCGAAACAGGCGTCTTTTGCGTCAATATCGTATCGGCCGCATTGCAAGATGCGATGAACGCTTCAAGCGCCACTCTACCCGCTGGCAGCGATGAGTTTGCCCATGCAGGTTTGGAAAAGCTTGAGTGCGAAAGCATCAACGCGCCGCGCGTTGCCGCCTCCCCTGCATCGCTTGAATGCAAGGTGACACAAATTATTAAGTTAGAAGGCGCAAGTAATCATCTGGTGCTTGGCGAAGTCACGGGCGTTCATATGGATGACGCTTGCATCAAGGACGGTCGCTTCGATGTCACAACCTTCCAACCGCTTTCGCGCTTGGGATATCGCGATTATGCAGTTGTGAAAAATCTGTTCGAACTCACTCGCCCGGACGATTGAGATAAACGGGCGGTTTAATGGCCGCCCAAAATACCTGTTCGCACTTGATAATCTACCGCGACTTCATAATCAGGATCGTCATCACTATCGACCATCAAATGTCCTGCGGTCGTCAAAAGCTGATGACAATCGCGGCTCAGATGACGCAGCTGAATGCGCTTTCCAGCTTCCTCGTATTTTGCTGCTACAGCCTCAATCGCCTGCAAGGCTGATTGATCGACGACACGACTTTGGGCAAAGTCGACGATCACTTCTTTTGGATCGTCTGCGACGTTGAACAGCTCAATAAACCCGTCTGAAGATCCAAAGAACAAAGGTCCTTGGATTTCGTAAACTTTTGCGCCCTCTGATGTGGAAGATGGACGCTCAATCGCGTGAATGCGGCGCGCGTTGTTCCAAGCATACGCGAGCGCGGAGACGATAACACCGACAACCACCGCCACGGCGAGGTCGGAGTAAACTGTCACTACCGTCACAAGGATGATCACAAACGCATCCATCTTTGGAACGCGGCGCAAAATAAGTAACGAGTTCCAAGCAAACGTTCCGATCACGACCATAAACATCACGCCAACAAGTGCGGCCAACGGAATCAGCTCGATCACGGAGGAGCCTGCAACAATGAACAGCAGCAGGAAAATCGCGGCTGCAATGCCCGCAATCCTTGTGCGCCCACCGGACTTTACGTTGATCATCGACTGACCAATCATTGCACAACCACCCATGCCACCGAAAAATCCCGTGACCGTATTCGCGATGCCTTGCGCAATGCACTCTTGCGATGCGCCGCCACGTTTGTTGGTCATTTCTCCCACAAGATTGAGCGTAAGCAGGCTTTCGATCAGACCAATCGCCGCCAAAATAACCGCGTAGGGCAGAATGATTTGGAAGGTTGCCCAGTTCAGCGGAACCGTAGGAATGTGCCATGTCGGCAAACCACCTTGGATCGAGGCAAGATCACCAACGCGCGGCACGTCTAGTCCAAAAGCAATCACAACTGCCGCAACGATCCCGATACCTGCTAATGGCGCAGGAATGACTTTTGTAATGCGTGGTGTCACCCAAATGATCGCCATTGTGCAGCCAACCAAGATCAGCATCAAAATCATCGGCATCCCAGTAAGCCATTCACCACCCGTCATACCATGCCCATCGCTGACCACGGTTCCAGGTACTTTGAATTGGGTCAACTGAGCCAAGAAAATAACGATTGCGAGGCCGTTTACAAAACCCAGCATCACAGGATGCGGCACCAAGCGAATGAACTTCCCCCAGTGCATTGCCCCAAAGAAAATTTGCAAAAGACCCATCAAAACAACGGTCGCAAACAAATACTCAACACCGTGTTGAGCAACCAAAGCGACCATAACGACGGCCAAAGCTCCGGTTGCACCAGAAATCATACCTGGACGACCACCAATCAATGCCGTGATCAAGCCAACCAAGAACGCAGCGTATAGGCCAACCAAAGGATGCACACCCGCTACAAAAGCAAAGGCAACCGCTTCAGGGACCAGCGCCAAAGCGACGGTCAAACCCGATAGCAGCTCAATGCGCAAACGTGAGATTGTGAAGCCTTCGTCCGGCATCCAACGTAAGTCAGGTGCGGTCATATGATTGGCGAATACACCGAGAATTGCTCGTTTCATGGGGTTAACCTGTCTTTGGGGGGACGTTCTGTTAGCGCTGCGTAAACTATGCTGCATCCAAAGAACACCCCTGCCCTCACGCCAATTTGGCTCTCCTTTAGCGATTCTTGCATTTTCATTGGACGCGACGCTCGTTAGCTTACTGATAAACTGCACATGACAGGACATAATGAACATGACTGATACTATGATCGCCGTGATCGGCGGCTCTGGCATTTACGACATTGACGGTTTGGCGGACGCCACTTGGCAAACGGTTGAAACGCCTTGGGGCGATCCTTCGGACCAGATCCTGACAGGCACATTAGACGGTATAAAAATGGCCTTCTTGCCGCGCCATGGCCGTGGGCATGTGCACTCCCCTACAACCGTGCCGTACCGCGCGAATATAGATTCGTTGAAGCGGCTTGGGGTTACCGATGTGATCTCCATTTCAGCCTGTGGCAGCTTTCGCGACGAAATGGCACCTGGTGATTTTGTCATTATCGATCAGTTTATTGACCGCACATTCGCGCGCGAAAAGTCCTTCTTCGGAACCGGATGTGTTGCGCATGTGTCTGTGGCACACCCAACGTGCCCGCGCCTCTCTGAAGCTTGCCACACTGCCGCAAAGGATGCAGGCATCACCGTTCACATGGGCGGTACCTATCTCGCTATGGAAGGTCCGCAGTTTTCCACCCTAGCAGAGAGCAAAATGTATCGCACAAGCTGGGGGGCGGATGTGATCGGCATGACCAATATGCCCGAAGCCAAACTCGCCCGCGAAGCAGAGCTTTGTTATGCATCTGTCGCGATGATCACCGATTATGACAGTTGGCATCCCGATCATGGGGAAGTTGATGTCACAGAAATCATCAAAACCCTTATGGGCAATTCAGACAAAGGCCGTGACTTGGTTAAACGCTTGCCCACCCTTCTTGGTGCTGAACGGGACGATTGTCCGCATGGCTGCGATAAGGCATTGGAATTTGCGATTATGACGGCGCCGGAAAAACGTGATCCGACCTTGCTCGCTAAGCTTGATGCGGTGGCTGGACGGGTACTGGACTGATGGATTTCTCACTTTGGCTGGCGTTTGTTGCCGCTTCCAGCGCGCTCTTGCTTATTCCCGGACCAACGATCTTGCTAATCCTGAGCTATGCACTGACCCAAGGACGCAAAGTTGCGATTGCGTCCGCATCTGGCGTCGCCTTGGGGGATCTGATTGCAATGACCGCGTCGCTTATAGGTTTGGGCGCGATCATCGCGACATCAGCGACGGCCTTCGTGATATTAAAATGGGTCGGTGCGATCTATCTTTTTTATATCGGGATAAAAATGTTCCGCTCAGCACCGAGTGAAGGTGCAGGACTTGTGAAAACAGACCAACACGCAACGCCACGCCAAGTGTTTCGACATGCGGCGATAGTCACAGTGCTTAATCCCAAGAACATCGGCTTTTTCATTGCGTTTGTCCCGCAATTCATCTCGGTTGATGCCGCGTATGGGCCACAAGCGGGCATTTTGATTGCAACATTTGTCACCTTAGCAGCGCTCAATGCGTTTGCTTTCGCACTTTTGGCCGATCTGATGCGCACACAAATCGCGCGCCCAAAAGTGATGCGACGTTTGACCCAACTCGGTGGCATCACTTTGATTGGCATGGGCGCAGCGACTGCGGCACTGAAGCGCGCATGATATTGCGCGCACTTATCCTTTGGCTCGCGCTTTCTGGCCAAGCACATGCGCAGGAGTTTCTGAACCGCGATACGGCGCTAAGCGACGATGACTTTTACCGACTTGTCGCTTGCGCCGCGCCCGTCAATGGCGAATGCGGCAAACCTTTCGTGCGCTGGCCCTAGAGCAATTTAACAATTGGCATCACAAAGATGGAGCGCGCTTATTTAGGGGGCAAAAAGACCCGTGCAGAAGCCGCGCTACAACGCGCGATAGCCGAAATAAACGCTGCTGGCTCTGCCGTTCAGCTCACAAGAAACGACAGCGATCCAGATATCCCGATCCTTTTCCTCGATATCCCATCCCGCAGCACCATCACAGGATCTGGCTTTCAAGCACTTGAAGGAACACCCATTTCCGGCGCAGGCGTTCGTGTGTTTGCAAAGGATGGCGTGATCCTTAAATCTGTCATCATCTTTACGACAGGCTTGCAAATACGTGCCTACGAAAGCGCGATGCTAGAAGAGATTATCCAAGGGCTCGGATTGCTTGCCGATGTGGGCGGCACGTACTATGAGAGCCGCTGTATCTTTTCGCAAAGCAGCAACGCGCTGACAAATCTGAGTAAACAACACATCATGGCCCTTGGCCGTCACTACCCACCGCGCTAGACAGCGGTGCAACGCAAAAGGACGCAAGCCCATGAAAACCGTCAAAGACTACATTCGCACCATTCCTGATTTCCCACAAGAGGGGATCATGTTTCGCGATGTGACGACGCTTTTTAGTGACCCGCGCGGATTTCGCATGGCGATTGACCAACTTTTACATCCCTACGTGGGCGTCAAAATCGACAAGGTCGTCGGGCTTGAAGCGCGCGGTTTTATCCTTGGGGGTGCGATTGCACATCAACTCAGCATTGGCTTCATTCCCGTGCGCAAAGCCGGTAAATTGCCTGGTGCTGTGATTTCTCAAAATTACAAACTTGAATACGGCGAAGCGACTGTTGAGCTACACGACGATGCGATTCAAGCGGGTGAGAAGATCCTCATCATCGACGATCTGCTTGCGACAGGTGGGACTGCCGAAGCAGGTATCAAGCTCGTAGAGCGTTTGGGCAGCGAAATTGTCGGATGTGGGTTCGTGATTGATTTGCCCGAACTTGGCGGACGCAAGCGCCTTGAAGCGCTTGGCGTGGATGTGAAAGCACTGTGTGCCTACGACGGTCTATAGCGCCAGTACAGCACCGGGGTTCATAACCCCGTTGGGATCAAGTGCTGTTTTTATTGCACGCATTGCTGCCAATTTTGCAGGGTCGCCGTATTTCTCAAGATCACCGGTCTTGAGACGACCAATGCCGTGTTCAGCACTCACGGACCCACCAAGATCATGCACAAGATCATGTACGACGCGTTTCACTTCATCCCGCTCCGCAAGATAGTCTTGACGCGATTTGCCTGCATCAGGGAACACGTTGTAGTGTAAATTACCGTCACCCAGGTGGCCAAAGCAATTGATACGCAACGGGCCAAGTTTTTCGATGACCTTCCCCGCACGTTCGATAAATTCTGGGACCAAGCTGATCGGAACCGAAATATCATGCGAAGAGATCGAGCCAACAAGGCGGTTCACTTCAGGAATGTACTCCCTGACTGACCAGAAATCAGTTCGCTGACCAACGGACTGCGCAATGAGCCCATCGCTGACGAGTTCTTTCTCAAGCGCTGTTTCAAAGAGCGTTTCCAGCGCATCTTTCGGATCAAGCCCGCGTGCCAAACCCACCTCAATCAGAACACACCACTCCGGTTTTTCATCAAATGGAATACGCACGCTTGGCAAATGCTCTTCAAGAAAATCGAGGCCTTGCTTGTGAATAATCTCAAATGCGCTGATCCCGTCACCAAGTTGGCTTCGCGCTTCAGCCAAAAGCGAAATCGCAGCTTTTGAATGCTTCACAACCATAAAGGCCGTTCCCTCACCCGCAGGGCGCGGGCTGAGTTTGAGAGCGGCGGCCGTGATTATCCCCAGCGACCCTTCAGAGCCGACAAGTAAATTGCGCAGATCATAACCTGTGTTGTCTTTGCGTAAACGTGATAGGCCGTTCCAGATTGTCCCGTCAGGCAAAACCGCTTCCAAACCAAGGCAGAGATCGCGTGCATTGCCATAGCGCAGCACATTCACGCCACCTGCATTCGTGGCAAGATTTCCACCAATACGCGCGGTCCCTTCGGCGGCCAGAGACAATGGGAACAGACGATCCACATCCTGGGCAGCGGCTTGAACATCTGCCAGAATTGCACCGGCCTCCGCGATCAAAACATTTTCTTCAGGGTGCACCGACCTAATCGCGTTAATCCGCTCTAACGATAAGATTAGCGGAGCTGGCCCCTCAGGTGCGACTTGACCGCCCACCAATCCGGTGCCGCCACCATAGGGTACGATCCCGACGCGCATTTCATTGGCAAGCCGCACAATCGCAGAGACTTCTTCAGTCGTCTCAGGCAATGCCAACAGGCCGTCACGCGTTTCATAGCGACCGCGTGGTTCTTCGAGGTAGCGCGGCTCAGCAGCACGCACAGAATGCTCTGGCAAGATGGCGCGCAAGGCTGTTTCGAAAGCGTCGGTCACAGAATTAAGCACAGGTCAGACTCCAAATGGTTTATTGATCCCTATCGCGCAGCCAGGAAGGACGCAGCAGGAAAATAGTCGGGCGTTTGGGCAATGTGGCAAAAGACACCTCTATCGACGAGCCACCAACGCGCTTGACGTCAAATTCATCAATCATACCCGAGACGAAATTTTGCAATCCAAAATCGGTAAACCAATGCATCGGGATCACGACAGAGGACCGTAGGCGTTTCAGGACACGAGTCATTGTCGACACTGGCAGAGTATACCCGCCATCCACTGGGGCCATCACAACATCCAAACGGCCAATGGCCGCATATTGGGCATCATTTGGTTCATGGTGTAAATGACCAAGGTGGCCAATACATAGGCCAGCAACTTCAAAGATAAAAATCGAGTTTCCGCGCATTTCCTCGCCACCAAACTGCGAGCGAATGTCTGTAGAAACGTTACGCACCAGCATTTCATCCAAGTCGAGATTATGATCAACGCCTTCACCAAACGGCCCCCACCCTTTTAGAACATGTGGAATCGCGGGGTCTGGGTTCGCGGTCCAGTGGGTGTCATGGGCATGATTCATGGTGACGACGTCAGGAATAAGATCCGTGGTCCCGACAAAACCGGTGAAGTCGGTTACCGCGTTCAAATCGCCTTGGGTCTGAATTAGAAAACTTGCGTGCGCGATATATGAAAGACGAACCGTATAATCAGGTAAAGGATCGCGAAAGCTCGCCTTATGCAGATAGCTAAGATCCGGCGTCGAGTTCGCAATCGCAATACAATGGCTGGGTCGTCGATCTTGCGCAGTCAGTTGGGTCGCGCTGAAAAGAAAACAGAAGATAAGTGATAAACGGATCATGGCAGTCTCCCCCTTTTCGAAAGAAGATAGCGCATTTCGATCAAAAGTCAGCCAACGTCCGTGCGCCCACGGCGATCCATGCGCAAAGCCGAATAAAGAACATGGCTGCGCCAACGTCCATCAATCTGTAGATAAGCCTGCGCCACGCCTTCATATTTGAAGCCCGTGCGTTCCAACAAGCCACGCGATGCTTTGTTTTCAGGCAAGCACGCAGCTTCCAAGCGTGACAAATCCATCCGCTCAAAAGCGTAGTGCACGATGGCTGCAATCGCTTCGCTCATGTATCCGTGACGCGCGTAATGATGCCCGATCCAATAGCCAAGCGTGCCGCTTTGCGCGGGGCCGCGGCGGATATTGTCCAGCGTGATCGCTCCCATGAGTGCGCCATCTTCGCGACGTTCAAGAAAAAGTGGTACTGCCGTGTCGCCAGAAATAGATCGCTGCGCCCAATAGACACGATTGGTAAATGCCTTGCGCGTCAAATGATTGTTCGCCCACGTGGGTTCCCACTTGGTCAGAAAATCTGCACTTTCGTAGCGCAGTTTCGCCCACTCTCGAAAGTCAGAGTGAATGGGCGGCCTCAACGAGAGGCGTTCTGTCTCCAAACGTACTTTTCGTTTGATGCGAAGCATTACGCCGCACGACCCTTTAGCATGTCAGCAAGCTGCGGCGCACGTTCAACTGGCCCATAAAGCGCAAGCGCGGCTGGCGCTTGGCCCGCAAGATTGGCTGCAAATTCCTTAACGCCTTGGGTTGTGACCGCATCAATCTGCGCAACAGTTTCTTTTAGCGCTGGAATACGACCCCAGATTTGCATCAAACGCGCGAGGCGTTCTGCGCGGCTCGATGGGCTTTCGAGGCCCATGAGCATGCCCGCTTTCATCTGCGCACGTGCGCGCGCGACCTCAGCGTCGCTCATATCCTCAGAAGCACGGCCAAGCTCTTGCATCGTTAAGCTTGCCAATTCAGGAAGCTGCTCCCCGCTTGTGCCTGCGTAAATCGTCATCATACCAGTATCGGAATGTGCACCGGTTTGCGCAAAGATTGTATAACATAGCCCACGCTTCTCGCGCACTTCTTGGAACAAACGGCTCGACATCCCGCCACCCAAAGCGACTGAATAAATTTGAGCTGTATAAATTGCATTGTCGCAATACCCGGGGCCCTCAAAAGCCAGCGCAAAATGCGCTTGTTCTAGCATTTTGACCTCGCGCCGCTCACCACCTTGGAACGTCGCAAGGATCGGATCATTTGCGACCCGCGCTTGCAAACCACCAAATAGCTTTTCAGCTTCGCGCACAATTTCATCGTGATCCACATCACCTGCAGCCGACAAAATCATCTGCGAGGGACCATAGTGCTCATGCACAAATCGTTTCAAATCTTCACGACTGAAGCTGCGCACCCGTTCCTCCGGGCCAAGGATCGTGCGCCCGATAGGTTGATCTGGATAGGCTTCATCCTGCAACCAATCAAAAATCACGTCATCAGGTGTGTCGAGCGCTTGACCAATCTCTTGCAAAATCACGCCGCGTTCGACTTCGATCTCGTCCTCATCAAACACAGGATTAAGCAAAATATCTGAAATTACATCAAGCGCCAAAGGTACATCGCCCCCAAGCACACGCGCATAGTAAGCGGTGACTTCGCGGCTGGTGTAGGCGTTGATATAGCCACCCACATCTTCGATCTCTTCCGCGATCTGCAAAGAGGAGCGTGTTGTCGTCCCCTTAAAAGCCATGTGCTCTAGAAAATGGGCAATTCCATTTTGCTCAATCCGCTCATCGCGGCCACCTGCTGTCACCCAAATCCCAATAGATGCGGATTGAAGCCCCGGCATTTTTTCCGTGACTATGCGAAAGCCATTGGCCAGTTTATGTGTTTGCACGCTCATGAAGAAATGCCTTTGCGTACAATATCCTGCAGCGCTTTTAGATCATTCGGGGCGCGGGTCACACGTTCATCGCGCTCAAACAAATCTGCCATGCGCGCAGGAAGCGCTGGCCGCGCGCCTGTCGCAGCCTCAACCGCATCCGGGAATTTCGCAGGATGCGCAGTGGCAAGCGTGATCATTGGTGTCTCACCAAGATGGGCCTCTGCGACAGCAACGCCAATCGCGGAGTGAGGGCAAAGCACTTCGCCCGTCTCTTTCAGCGCACGTGTTATCATCGCAGATGTACCCGCTTCATCGAGCATTCCACTGTCGTAATGTTCTTGCAAAGCGCCCATGGCATTGTCTGAAATCGCAAAGCTTCCCGTTGCAGATAGGTCTTCCATGAGACCCTTGATCGCTGTCCCGTCTTGATCATGCGCAAAGAACAAAGCGCGTTCGAAATTTGACGATACTTCAATATCCATAGACGGAGAGATCGAAGGTTTCACCCCAGACTTCGTGTACGCAGAGGTTTCCATGCAGCGATGCAAAATATCGTTTTGATTGGTCGCGATGACTAAACGCTCGATTGGCAAGCCCATTTTCTTAGCGATGAAACCTGCAAAAATGTCCCCAAAGTTACCTGTCGGAACCGTAAAGCTGACTTTACGATCTGGTGCACCCAGTGATGCAGCGGTGGAGAAGTAATAAACAACCTGTGCCAGCACGCGCGCCCAGTTGATTGAGTTAACTCCTGCCAGCTTTACGCCGTCACGAAACTCAAAATCATTGAACATATCTTTCAAGCGCGCCTGACAGTCGTCAAAGTCACCGTCCATCGCAATCGCGTGCACGTTGCGTTCAGTCGGAGTGGTCATCTGGAGACGCTGCACTTCGGACACGCGGCCATGCGGGTAAAGAATGAACACATCCACGGCGTCCAGACCGCGAAAGGCTTCTATCGCGGCAGAGCCTGTATCACCTGACGTCGCACCCACAATGGTGACGCGTTGTCCTGAACGTTTGAGGGCAAGTTCAAACATTTGTCCGATAAGTTGCATCGCGAAATCTTTAAACGCGAGGGTGGGACCGTGAAACAGCTCCATCAAGAAGTGGTTTGGCGCAAGCTGCACAAGCGGTGCTCGAGCCGTATGACCAAAGCCCGCGTAAGCCCGCTCGATACATCCACGAAACTCGTCATTTGTGAACGTGTCGCCAACGAAAGGCCGCATCACTTTGAACGCAATCTCTTCGTAGCTGGCACCGCGCATCCCTGAAATGTCGTCGGCGCTGAGCTGTGGGATGGTCTCTGGGACATACAGGCCACCGTCACGAGCAAGCCCTGTCAGCATCGCTTCTTCAAATGTAAGAACCGGAGCTGCGCCGCGCGTTGAGACATATTTCATGATGTACCCTTCTGCGCGCCGCGTGCGCGCCAAACGAAAGTGAAAGTCATAAGGATCCAAATCAGCGCGAGCGAGAACCACGTCAGCGCGTATTGCAAATGATCATTTGGGATACCGACGGTATCAACAGGAAGCGGCGCAACCGGATCATTCGCAATTGAAGTTTCACGCGCAACAAGCAAAAGCGCTTCGGTATTAAGATGTGCAGCCATTGCGTCAACGTCGCGCGCAAACCAAATCTCTGCCTTTAGGTCCGGCTCAGGGATAGAACTCCCTTTTTCGTCGGGCCAGTGCAAGTTTCCGATAACTTCTGCTGGACCGGTTGGGCGATCTGCGGCTTTCTGAT
>JAHEGL010000468.1 GCA_024645145.1 Planktotalea sp. | reverse complement strand
CAAGCTGTGACCGTCATCCCCATGCCAAAGATGAAAGAGGTGACCGCGCCCATAATTAACAACATGGTCAATGAGCTGCCTGCCATATGCACCAATTCATTCGCGAGCGGGCCAGTGAGGCCTGTCGCTTGAAACGACCCAACGATCATACCGATCCCGAGCAGCACTGCGACAAGTTCTGACAAAGTGCGCCCGACTGAGACGATAATGTTGAGAAACCCCTGCCATGAAACACGGTCGTTCTTGTTGAATTGGTTCACCGCAAGAAGCAAAGCTACCGCGTAAAACGGCGCGGTCTTTTCCCAACGAAAGACCACCATGAGAAAAATCAAAAGTCCAAAGACGGCGTTGTAAAGCCACCCTTCGCGCGTGGTCTGCATCACCGCAGGGCGATCTACTTTTAGTAAACCCTTCAAACCACGACGTGCCGAGTAGGCATCAATTTGCACGAACAGCCCGACAGCGACGCAAAAGACAGTGCGCAACTTGGCTGAAAGTGGTCTCAACGTTGTTGCGTGCGCTACTGCAGAAGAGGCTGTGGCAGGTGTTCAAATCGTGACGACGTGTACAGCCGACAAGCAATATGCCACCATTTTGACGGATAATATGATTGGCTCCGGCATTCACATCAATGCAATCGGCGGGGATTGTCTGGGCAAAACTGAACTGCATAAAGATATCTTGTTGCGCTCAGACATTTTTGTTGAATATCCGCCGCAAACCCGCATCGAGGGTGAAATCCAACAGTTGGCCGAAGATCATCCAGTGACCTAGCTTTGGCAGGTGATGGCAGGGCAGGCGGAAGGTCGCACGTCAGAGAGCCAAATCACGCTTTTCGACAGTGTGGGTTTCGCGACAGAAGATTTTTCAGCCCTGAGGTACATTAAGGACCAATTAGAGCGCACAGGGCATTTCGTTGAGCTCGATCTGCTCGCTGACCCTGATGACCCAAGGGATCTTTTTGGGATGGTGCAGCGCGCAGTTTTTTTAGGATTTGATCTGACGGACTGGCAGAACCCAAGGGTTTGATTGAACGTATTTGGTTTTGAAATGCGCAATTTCATCGTTGTGGTGTTGCGTCAAATCAATGTCGTCCCATCCATTTATCAGTTTTATGCGCCACGTTTCATCGAGCGTGAAATCGATATTCTCATTGCCAATTAACGCTGTCTGATCATCTAGATTGATCGATGCTTGGCAGGTGCCTGTACCGAGTTGCGTAAGCAAATTTTCGTATGTCGCCACCTCGATACGCGCAGGCAAGAGCCCGTTGTTTACAGCGTTGCTGGAAAAAATGTCGCCGAAGCTGGGGGCAAAAACAGCGCGAAACCCTGCGTCGACAAGGGCATAGACCGCAGCCTCACGGGAAGAACCGCTACCAAAGTTGGGGCCTGCAATCAGCACAGTTGCATCTGAAATGCAATTTATCACGAAATCATTGCGCAGTTCGCCTGTCTCAGTGCGGCGCAGATCATGGAGAAGGTAACCGCCATATCCTTGTGCGCGCGGCACGGACATGAAACGCGCAGGAATTAGCTGATCTGTGTCGACATTGGCGCGCGCCAACGCAATGGCTTGCCCCTGATGCGTGCGCCACCCAGCCATTACAGATCACTTTCATTTAGCAATTTGCGAACATCGTAAATCTCGCCAGCCACCGCCGCTGCGGCGACCATGGCGGGTGACATCAAATGTGTGCGCGATCCACGGCCTTGGCGGCCTTTAAAGTTACGGTTTGTGGAGGAGGCGCAGCGCTTGCCGCTAGGCACAAGGTCGCCGTTCATGCCGACGCACATCGAACATCCTGAAGCGGCCCATTCCAAACCGGCATCGATGAATATTTTATCCAACCCTTCGCGCTCGGCCTGCGCCTTTATGAGTTGTGAGCCGGGGGATACCAATCCGGGTACTTTTGCGCGCCGCCCTTGCAAAACATTGGCTGCGGCACGCAAGTCTTCGATGCGGCCATTGGTGCACGAGCCGATAAACACCTGATCAACGGGCGTGCCTTCAAGCGGTTGCCCTGCAGTGAGCCCCATGTACTCAAGTGCCTCTTTCGTCTGGGGATTTTGCGTGCGATCATCTGGTAGCCTCGCAGTCACTGGCAGGGCTTGTTCCGGGCTATTGCCCCATGTGACAGTCGGGACGATATCTGCGGCGTTTAGGTGTACATCGATGTCGAACGTAGCCCCATCGTCGGAGCAAAGCGCGTCCCATGCGTTGGTCGCAGTGAGCCAATCATCACCTTTCGGTGCATAAGGACGCCCTTTGATATAGGCTTTGGTTGTCTCGTCAGGGGCTATCATGCCAAAGCGCGCACCGCCTTCGATCGAGAGGTTGCAAAGTGTCAT
>JAHEGL010000010.1 GCA_024645145.1 Planktotalea sp. | reverse complement strand
AAGACATCCTACAGCACCCATTAAACAACGTTTATTCTCGCCCATCACTGTTTCGAGCACTGAAGAACCTTGAGAGCTTGGGTAAAATAGCTAAAGGTGGTGACAAGCGCGGCTTGTACACTCTGGCAGGCGAAAGCGCCTAAACTCTGAGCAGGGTAAATTGCGCGTGAAAGAACACTTTCAGAACTTCGTAATCGTGAGTGTTGCTTACATTACGGCGTATTCACTGACGCTTGGCTTCATTTCGCCTGTTCAAAAAATTTTGATGAGCAGTGTCGCCATAGAGGTGGGTCTTCTTTTTTCCAAATGGCGTAAGAGTTCTCGCAATCTATTTTTTGGGCTGGAAAGCAGTGTTTTATCTTTTGCCTGCGTCCTACCTAATGCTGGTCTTAAGCGCTCAGGCTGGGATTGACTTTAAACCATGGTTTGTAATTGTGAGCCCTGTTGCTTGTTATATTGGCGTCGAGTTGGTTGCTCGCTTTCTTCCTGAAAGAACTCCACCTCGTCGGTTTCCGAAATGGCAGTATTTTGGGATTATAGCATTTTTAAGTTCTGTTCTTAACAGTTTGGGTATTGCTCTAGTATCTAAGCAAGAGCTGGAACTGTTGGTCGCAATAGGTTACGTTATAGGCGATATGGCTGGCTTCTTCGTCTGCTTACTCATTGTTATGTATGCATTCAGATTCGCGCGACTGCTTGCGAAGGCGAGTGACGCTTAACCATCCCCAAAGCTCTGAATATTCCTGACCTTAGCAGCACTGGGTGCCAAGTCCTTGAGATAAAAGCGCTCAAGTTGATCGACACTCGTGCCAGCATTCTCAGCCAGCCAGTATATGTTCACCTTACCATCTGACTTTACGAGCCGTGTCTGCAAAGCGTAATGACGCAATGAGTAAGGTGATCGATCATTGCCGTCTTTGTCCTTCTTCAACCCCGTTTCTTGTAAGAAATGATTGAAGATGCGTCTGTACGTGTTCACCGCTGTCGTTCTGTTCGCATACTCAGGCATGAACACATAGTCAGTGGGCTTCGCATCTGGGTGCAACTCATTTTGCTTTTTGAAAATTCCTACTGCTACCTGCAAAGACGCTGATTTGCGATATCCGATCTTACCCGTGAGCGTCATCATCAAGTGTTCAGGATCTTCCTCAATGACCTCAATTTCGCAAAAACGAATGCCAAAAAGTTCCGTCTCAGTCGGACGCAAAAACGTATGAACCGCGAACACAATCAGATTATAGTGCTCACGCGTTACAAGAACGCCTCTGACACGCGTTATTCCGTCGTCTGCAATAGTACGTGCTGCCTGGAGTAACACTTTATACTCAGCCTCTGTGAAACTCACGCGCGGCTTATCGACAGTGCGCTGCTTTGGCATCGGAGGAATGGTATCAAACACGCCATCTTCCAGAGCCAGCATCAATATCTGACGAATAACACCTGCATGTTTTGACTTGGTCGAATTCGCCAGCGGCTGATCACGCACACTATCCAGATACAGCAGATAATCTCGCACCATGCCTGATGTAATCTTACCCACGTCGTGTTTGCCAAAGTAACTTACGAGACCGTCCTTCTCACGAAACAGGATCTTGCTGTGATTTCGGTGCGCAAACTTACCTCGTGCTTGTCATCGCTTTGCCGCGTTATGCTGAACCAAGATTTTGGCATAATGTTCAAACGAGCGCTTGCGGCTGACAGCATGCGCTGAATTTTGCTTCTTATTGTAGCTTTTGAGGATGTCGTGAGCCGCTTCAATCGCGTCGACTCGATTAGTCTCTTTGCTGCTTCGAACGGTATATTTTTTCTTCACAGCATCATAAATAAGCACATGCCAAAATGGGGAGCGACCCGCCTTGTAGATACTCAAGCCGCGCTGAAGGTGTTTAATCGATTTCTTGCTGTTGAGCGATTCTCCAGACAAACCAAAATCTTAGAAACAGTGTCTTAATGTGTCTAAGTATTGCAGGACAAATCGCACATGGCAAATAATGCCACAACCCACTGTTTATCTGTGGTTTTTGGTGGCGATGCAGGGATTTGAACCCCGGACACGCGGATTATGATTCCGCTGCTCTAACCAACTGAGCTACATCGCCAACAGGGCGTCGGATACTGGACTGCAAAACGTCCGTCAAGTTAGAAAAGCACGCAATTCGGTGAAATTCTTCACAGCGCATTGATCGTGACTTAGCTTGGTGCGATTGCGCTCGGCGGCATCGCATTTGCTTTCAGAACGGCCCATACGCACTGCCCCACTTTCAGCTCCATCTGTGAAAGCGCACGGGCTGTGATACGCGCGAGCAAGCGATCAGTTCCCGCATTTAGTGCAATCGCAAATCCAGAGCTTACACCTTCTTCAATTGCAGTGATTTTCGCTTTGAGGACATTTTGACTGGACATGCCTTTTGGTTCGCTTTGTGACAAGATCACATCCTGCGCACGGATGCGAATGCGCACAGAGGTTCCAACAGCGACATTCATTCGCGGCGCGAACAACATTCCTGCGCTCAAGCGGATGCCGCTCAACCCATCATCGGCATGATGATCAACAACACCAGTGATCAACGCCCCCGCATCCTGAACGCCAATCAATTTCATATTTGCAGGATTCGCCAAAACGTCTTCAGCGGTCCCTTGCGCGACGCTTTTGCCATTGCGCAAAACGCATAAATTGTCGGCTAAGCGTACAATTTCGCTCATGTCATGGGTCACATAGATCATAGGCGGCCCACCCTCTGCGCGCAGGCGTTCGAAATATGGAAGTATCTCTTGTTTACGCTGCACATCCAGCGCCGCAAGCGGTTCATCCAGAAGCAACAGGCGCGGCGTGGAGAGCAACGCGCGACCAAGCGCGACACGTTGTTTTTCGCCCCCAGATAACGCAGCAGGCCGGCGCTGTAGCAATGCGCCAATTCCGAGCATTTCGATCACTGTATCACGCTGTTTCACAGACAAAGGACCCTCTGCGTAGCGCGCGCCAAAATCAATATTATCCGCGACATTTAAATGTGGAAACAAGCGGGCATCTTGGAATACGTATCCGATGCGGCGCTGGTGCACAGGCAGGTTCACACCTTTCTGAGCATCAAAAAGCGTCTGATCATTCAAAGTGATGCAGCCGTTCTGAGGAACAGAGAGCCCTGCGATTGCATTGATCAGGCTGGTTTTGCCGCTTCCGGAACGCCCATAAATGACCGTTGCTCCCTGCCCTGCGCGCAGCTGTATATCTAGCTTAAACGCGCCAAGCGTGCTCTGGAGATCGACCTCTAAGCTCATAGCCCCGCCACGCGTTTAATTGCACGTCTCGCCAGCCACTCTGATATCGCCAAAGCGAGCACTGAAACCACAACAGAGATGGCAATCAAACGCAGCGCATTCGCTTCGCCACCAGGCACTTGCAGCAATGTATATATGGCGGAGGGTAACGTCTCACTTTCCCCCGGAATTGAAGCCACAAATGTAATCGTTGCACCAAATTCTCCCATCGCTTTCGCAAACCCAAGCACAGCACCCGTCAGCAAGGCAGGTGTGATCAGTGGCAAAGTCACGCGGACAAATACCGCGTTCCTTGAGGCCCCTAGCGTTGCCGCCGCCTTTTCCAAACCTTGATCTACCGCCTCAAACCCTAAACGGATCGCACGCACGATGAGTGGAAACCCCATGATCGCGGCAGCCAGCGCAGCGCCAGTCCAGCGAAATGCAAAAGTGATCCCAAAAAACGTTTCAAACAGCGCCCCAAGCGGTCCTTGGTTCCCAAACAAAAGCAACAGCGCGTAGCCGGTGACAACAGGCGGAAGGACCAAGGGCAAATGCACAATAATATTTAGCATTGATTTGCCAAAGAACTCGCGGCGCGCCAAAAGCCATGCGATCCAGATCGCAAACGGCAAACTCAAAAGCGTCGCAACCAGTGCAATGCGCAAAGACAAAGCGACAATCGCCCATTCAGCCGCGCTCAACATCATTCGCAGCGCCCTACGTCGTTTGCCGGCACAGCGCTAAAGCCTTGGTCCGCAAAGACTTCATTTGCACCAGCAATCACTTTTGCCACGGCTGCGCTTTCAGCGCGCGCATTTGCAGTGATGGCCATCGGATATCGTATCGCGGGATAGGCGTCGGGATCGGGGGTAAAAGCAACGCGCACACGCGGCTCTGCAGCGACGTCGCTGACATAGACAAAACCAAGCGGTGTTTCGCCCCGCGCGACAAGAGCCAAAGCCAAACGCACATTCGATGTCTCGGCGAGATGAGGTCTCAGCGCCTCAAGCCAGCCCATGTTGCTGAGATAAGCCTGCGCATATTGTCCTGCTGGAACAGAACGCATTTGACCCAAAGCTAAACGTCCACCGTTTAAGACTGCGATCAGATCATCAACAGTTTGAAAATCATTCTCAGGGGCATCGACGGGTGCCGCGACGACCAAAGCATTGCTCAAAAGATTACATCGGCTCTGAGAATGCAACGTGCCTTTTATGGCGAGCCAATTCATCCAATCGGTGTGAGCAAGAATGACGATATCAGCATCTGCACCTTGCGTGATTTGACGCGCAATCGCAGCGCTGCCGCCATAAACTGGCACCGCTTCGATTGAATGCGTTTCGATGACCTCATCCAACGCAGTTTTCAGACTGGACGCTGCAAAGATTGTCACTGGCTCCGCCCAAAGCGGAGCAGCAAACGCAGCGCTGGTACAAAGCGCGGTTATTAAGGAGCGAATAGACGTCATGGCGCGACTATTTCGAATGGCTGCACGAGGCGCAAGCGCTTGCTTGCATGACATACGCGCGCTAGGGCTGAATGCACTGACCTGAACGCGAAAGATCTTAGTTTCGATGCTGCTTTACCGTTGCTTATTTACGCTTGCATTGCCGCTTGTGGTGCTTGCGTTGTTATTAAGGGTCGTGCGCCGTGTTGAGAGTTTTGGCGACTTTCAAGAACGGCTGGGGTTTTGGCCGAAACTTTCGAGCGAACCTATTATCTGGTGCCACGCCGCCTCAAACGGAGAGCTAAGCGCGGCGCGCCCGATGATAGAAAAACTAAAAGACACCAATGCCCTGCTCATTACGTGTAACAGCGTAAGTGGCAAACAACTTGTTCAATCCTGGGGCTTTAAGAATACACAGTGCCGTCTCGCCCCGCTTGATCTAGCGTGGTTGCATCGTCGGATCATTCAGAAAAACGATTTCCGTATGTTCACCCTGTTTGAAGCAGATTTTTGGCCGAACCGTTTGAATACGTTAAAAAATGCGAGCGTTCCGATTTCATTGATTGGCGGTCGTATTTCAGACAAAAGCGCGACAGGGTGGGCGCGCTTTGGTGGGCTGGCATCGCGCATTTTTGGAAGCTTCGATCTCGTTTGCGCCCAAGATGGTGCATCTGAGAAGCGTTTGCGAAACTTGGGTGGACGGTCTTTCGGTCCACGCATTGCGCTGAAATCTTTCTACCAAGCCTCGAAGACCGTGACGCCCAACCCAGAGCGCATGGACACATGGCTCGCAGCGTCTACTCATCAAGGTGAAGATGAAATTTTGCTTAGCGCGCAAAAGCAAATCTTAGAACGCGCGCCGCACATCAAAATGATCCTTGCACCGCGCCACCCAAAACGCGGTGATGAAATAGCGAAAATCGCGCAAAACTTAGGATTTAAGACCAAGCAACGCAGCAAAGGGGATAGCTTTGATCAAACGAACGCTATTTTCATCGCGGATACCTTGGGTGAGATGGACAAATGGTATGCAGCTTCGGGTATCTGCTTTGTTGCAGGATCCTTGGTTGCGAAAGGCGGGCACACACCGTTTGAACCGCTCGCCCATAACTGCGCTATTTTACACGGCCCTCACCTTGAGAATTTCGCCGAACCATACGCAGCGCTGGCAACGCATCAAGGCGCGCGTATGTGTCAAAATGCTGAAGACGTTGCTAATAATGTGCTTGCTTTGCTTGAGAGCGATGTCGCGACGGAGCAACTGCAAAACGCGCGAAATGCGCTTGGGGCTGCACAAACGCTTGATAAAGTCCTCGATGCCCTTCAACACACCTTGAAAAGCTGATATAATGAAAGAAAATAGGGATATGCCCATACTTCAGTGGCATCATTCATGAGCGGACGAGGCAAAGTTACACACGATGAAAGAGCATCGGGCCAAGGAAACCCCTTTTTCCCCTATTGATTTAATGGGGGCCAAAAAAACTGGTTTGCGCACGCAATTTGCAGCGCTTTGTTATCGGTTGCGCAAAGGCAAGCCAGAAGTCTTGCTGGTCACATCGCGTCGTACCAAACGTTGGATTATTCCCAAAGGATGGCCGCAAAACGGGATGCTACCGGCCCAAAGCGCTGCGATCGAAGCGTTAGAAGAAGCAGGTGTTGAAGGGAAACCGAGCAATGAATCCTTAGGGATTTATTCCTACACAAAACATCATGTGTCTGGACGCCTTATTCCTTGTATCGGCATTGTGTATAGCTTGAAGGTCAAAACGGTCCATGATCGCTACCGCGAGATGAGCCAGCGCAAGCGCAAATGGTTTAGCTTGGCCGAAGCAGCACGCAAGGTCAGCGAACCCGAACTTGCGCACATAATTTATACTTTTAGTCCCAAACAAGCGCGCAAAAGTTAAAACACCTCGACCGCAGATTTTTCACTCTATATCGTTGAGCCATGATCCAATACGCCCTCAAATGTTCCAACGCCCATCAATTTGACAGCTGGTTCCAATCCGCAAGCGCGTTTGACAAGTTGCAAACCGCAGGAATGCTGACCTGTGCGGTCTGTGGCGTTGCGCAAGTTGAAAAAGTGTTGATGGCACCTGCGGTGCGACCTGCCCGCAAAATTGCCGAAACATCCGGCTCAAAAGGCCCAGGCCCCTTGTCAGCACCAGCAACGCCAGCCGAGCAAATGATCGCAGACATGCGCGAAAAGGTCGAAGCCAACAGCGAATATGTGGGCAGTGAATTCGCCCAAAAGGCACGTGCAATGCACAACGGTGAAGCGCCTGAAGCGTCCATCTATGGTGAAGCCAACTTGGAAGACGCTAAGAAATTGGTCGAAGACGGTGTTCCAGTGCTTCCGCTTCCCTTCAGACCGTCCAGAAAGGGCAATTGATGCAAGTTATACTGACAGGTGGCAATCGTGGTATTGGCGAAAATATAACATCGCAACTGCGCGCGCGCGGCGATACGGTTCTAGCTACGTCGCGTGATGGCAGTACGGGCGATATTTTGGACGTTACGAATGCAGAGCAAATTCAAAGCCTTGCTGCCAGTTATCAACCTGCGCTCGACTTGTTAATTTGCAATGCGGGTGTCTACCTCGACAAAGGCCATGCGCTTGAGAGCGGCTATGATCCGCAAATTTGGGCAGATACTTTTGCAGTAAATGTCACTGGCGTTTTCCAAACGATACGAGCGTTGCTACCAGCATTGCGCAAAAGCGCGGCACCCAAAGTGGCAATCATTGCCTCCCAGATGGGATCATCTGAGCGTGCGGGCGGCAACGCCTTTGTCTACCGCGCGTCCAAAGCCGCGGCGGTGAATCTTGCACGCAATCTTTCCATCGACCTCAAAAGCGATGGAATCGCTGTCGGTGCCTATCATCCCGGCTGGGTCCAAACAGAAATGGGCGGTGCAGAGGCCGATATTGATGCTGCAACCTCTGCTGCGGGATTGATTGAACGTTTTGATCTGCTGTCGCGCGATCACACTGGTGTTTTTGAAAATTATGACGGCGAGTTGATGCCTTTTTAGGTCAGGCTGTCGCGTTATCGTCCCCACCTCTTGCTCTTATAAGCATAGCGCCGTAAATGCGTGCCAACTTCTCCTAACAAGGACGCTGGTATGCCCGTTCTCGTGATGAAATTCGGCGGCACGTCTGTCGCAAATCTTGACCGCATCAAACGCGCAGCAAAACGCGTGGGTGTCGAAGTCGCAAAAGGCTATGACGTCATTGTCATAGTTTCGGCCATGTCTGGCAAAACCAATGAATTGGTGGGCTGGGTGAATGAGACGTCGCCCCTTTATGATGCGCGCGAATACGACGCTATTGTAAGCTCTGGCGAGAATGTGACCGCAGGGTTGATGGCACTGACGTTGCAAGAGATGGAAATCCCCGCGCGCTCTTGGCAAGGGTGGCAAGTTCCTGTGAAAACCACCTCTGCCCATTCCGCCGCGCGGATCGAAGAAATTCCAGACGAGAATATCCGCGAAAAATTCGCAAACGGTGACCGCGTCGCTGTTGTGGCAGGTTTTCAAGGCGTAAGTCCCGAAGGTCGCATCACGACACTTGGGCGTGGTGGTTCTGACACAACGGCTGTTGCCTTTGCTGCAGCATTCGACGCCGAGCGCTGCGATATTTATACGGACGTTGATGGCGTTTACACGACCGATCCACGTATTACAGACAAAGCGCGCAAGCTCGACAAAATCGCGTTTGAAGAAATGCTTGAGCTGGCCAGCCTTGGTGCGAAGGTCTTGCAAACCCGCTCCGTTGAATTGGCGATGCGCTACAAAGTTAAGCTGCGTGTGCTTAGCTCATTTGAAGAACAATCAGACACCGCAGGCACGCTTGTTTGCGCCGAGGAGGAAATCATGGAATCCAACGTAGTTTCAGGCATCGCCTACAGCCGCGATGAAGCAAAAATGACCCTCGTTTCAGTGGCTGACCGTCCAGGCATTGCGGCAGCGATCTTCGGGCCTTTGTCAGAGGCTGGTGTGAACGTGGATATGATTATCCAGAACATCGCTGAAGACGGCCGCACGGACATGACCTTCTCCTGCCCCACAGATCAGGTGAAGCGCGCAGAGAAAGCTATGGAAGATGCGAAAGCTGCAGGTGAGATCAACTATCATGATCTGATCGCTGACACAGATGTCGCCAAGATTTCTGCAGTCGGTATCGGGATGCGTTCACAATCTGGCGTGGCGGCTAAGATGTTCAAAACGCTTAGCGATGAGGGTGTGAACATTAAGGTTATCGCAACGTCTGAGATTAAGATCTCCGTTCTGGTTGATCGCAAGTATATGGAGCTCGCGGTTCAAGCCCTTCACGACGCGTTTGAATTAGATAAAGCCTGAACGCAAAATCAAACTGGCTTAAGCGAGCGCGGACGAAAATGACCCGCCAGCTATTTGCGAAAGGCAAGCGAGATCGGGGTCGAGACAAGCAAATGTGCTGCGCCATCTGCGTTTGCTCGCCATTTCGTTCAAATCATCTTATGCTAGGCTAAGGGACGGTTTGACCGCTCAAGTATTTGCCGAAAAGGGCACGAGATCGAATGCCGCAAAGACGCGAAAGTGAAAGCCGAAAGTTGCTTGGCCGTCTGCGCGATGCGATGGCTGAGGATGGCGACGGCCAACAAAGGTTGGACAAAATCACCGGTCTCATTGCGTCGTCAATGCAGACAGAAGTTTGCTCGATCTATCTTTTTCGCGATGCCGAAACACTCGAACTTTGCGCAACTGAGGGACTGAACCCTGATTCCGTGCACCAAACCCGTTTGCGCCTTGGCGAAGGGCTTGTTGGGCGCGTCGCCAAACGCTCGAAAACGATCAACACAGCAGATGCGCCGTCGGAAAAAGGGTTCCGCTACATGCCGGAAACAGGCGAGGAAATTTTCTCGTCTTTCCTTGGTATTCCCATTCAGCGGCTCGGTGAGAGACTTGGCGTTTTGGTTGTTCAGTCCAAAGCCGCACGCTTGTTCTCAGCGGATGAGCTCTACGCGCTGGAAGTCGTCGCAATGGTTCTGGCTGAGATGACCGAGCTAGGTGCGTTTTTGGGCGAAGGTGAGGCACTTTCAGCGCGTCACCAGCAGCCTGTTTTGGTGCGCGGCACCACTGGGCAAGAAGGCGCAGCAATTGGTCATGTGTGGCTACACGAGCCACGCGTCGTTGTAACGAACGTTATTGCAGAAGACCCCGACACTGAATCAAATCGCCTTAATGAAGCGGTTGAGACCCTGCGCGTGAGCGTTGATAAACTGCTCGCTGGGGCCGCTGGTGGAGATGGTGAACAACTTCAAGTCCTTGAAGCGTATCGCATGTTCGCCAATTCCAAAGGCTGGATGCGGCGTATGGAGGAAGATATCTCCAATGGCCTGTCTGCTGAAGCGGCTGTTGAAAAAGAACAAACTCAAGCGCGGACCCGTTTGGGCCAAGTATCAGACAGCTATTTGCGTGAGCGTTTGCAAGATCTTGATGATCTGTCCAACCGTTTGCTGCGTATTCTGACCGGCCAAGGCACGATCACAGGTGCTGAAATGCCTGCTGATCCAGTTCTAATTGCGCGCAATATTGGCCCCGGCGAGTTGCTGGAATATGGACGATCTTTGAAGGCTATTGTCCTTGAAGAGGGCAGCGTTGGCTCACATGCGGCAATCGTTGCGCGCGCATTGGCCATCCCTTTGGTGGTGCACGCGGACGCAATCACGCGCGAAGCGTTAAACGGCGACCAAATCATGGTCGATGGCGATCAGGGCATCGTACACCTGCGTCCAGATGACACTGTGAATGCCGCGTTCCAAGACAAAATCGCCATGCAAGCGGACGCGCAGGAACGCTACTCTGCAACGCGTGATCTGCCTGCGACCACGGTTTGCGGAACGACTATAAGCCTGCAAATGAACGCAGGCTTGATGGCAGATCTTCCATCATTGGAAAGCTCTGGTGCCGAAGGTGTTGGCTTGTTCCGCACCGAGTTACAATTCTTGATCCGCAATCAAATGCCGCGGCGTTCTGAGCTTAGTGCGCTTTATAAACGCGTGCTTGATGCTTCGGGCGACAAACGGGTGGTCTTTCGAACCCTCGATATCGGGTCTGACAAGGTTCTGACCTACATGAAACCGAATGATGAGCCCAACCCTGCCCTAGGCTGGCGTGCCATTCGCGTCGGGCTCGATAAACCCGGCGTAATGCGAATGCAGTTGCAGGCGC
Source organism: Planktotalea sp. (assembly GCA_024645145.1). Taxonomy (GTDB): domain Bacteria; phylum Pseudomonadota; class Alphaproteobacteria; order Rhodobacterales; family Rhodobacteraceae; genus Planktotalea. The sequence continues at coordinate 1,066 of JAHEGL010000010.1, read as the reverse complement.
TTTTGCGTGCAGCTGCGGGACGCAACCTCTCGGTCATGTTCCCGTTTGTTGCGCAGTATAGCGAGTATGTCGCCGCAAAAGCCGAGATCGCGAAAGCTATGGATCGTGAGCGTCGGCTCGGCCATCCACTGCCAGATAAGCTTGAAATCGGTGCCATGCTAGAAACACCATCACTTGCGTTTGCACCGCAAGCATTTTTTGAAGATGTCGGATTTCTTTCAATTGGTGGCAATGACCTCAAGCAATTCTTCTTCGCGGCAGATCGAGAGAATGAGAGGGTTAGACGTCGCTACGATACATTATCCATCTCCTTTTTGAGCTTTTTGCAAGGAATCGTCACGCGTTGCGAGGTGGCTGGAACCCCGCTGTCATTCTGTGGTGAAGACGCGGGACGCCCTGTCGAAGCGGCGTGCTTTGCTGCAATCGGATTGCGCACGCTATCAATGCGGCCGGCATCAATCGGGCCTGTGAAGCACATGCTGCGCAGCGTCGACCTGAACGTGCTGCGCGGGATCATAGAAGAATGCCATGACAGCGGTGAGCAATCTGTGCGCGCGCCTGTGATGGAATACCTTAAAAGCGTTGCGCGTTAGAGTGCTTTAATCGCGTCCGATAAACGAAGCACCAAAGTCTCACGCGGCAAGTCATGCGATTTACCCGCCCTCATCAAGCCAAAATGGACATGCGCCATTTCTTGGTAATAGCTGGTGTAGGCGTAATTGGTCGCCGCTCCTGCGACGGCTCCTATAATTGGTACTGTTTGTGCGGCGAGTTTCTGGCCTAAAGCCGCGCTCAAACGCGGAGCCACACGTGCAATAATGCCATGCACTGTCGCGCCAGAAAGGGTCACACGCGCACTCAAGAAGCCCATGTCAGCACCATCATCAGCAGCAAGTGGTCCTGCGGCCGCAAAAACTTGCAAGCATTCGGCCTGAATGTCAGGTTCGCTTGGATCAAAGCCGTATTCTGCTGCAATTCCTTGGATCGCACGCAAAAGAACTGTTGTTGTAACGGGCAATTCAGCAAGTGCTGTGGGCAAGCCGCCTGCCCCGCCTGCCGCGCCCAT
>JAHEGL010000459.1 GCA_024645145.1 Planktotalea sp. | reverse complement strand
TGCTCGACATCACGGACGAGCCGCTTTTTGATGTCCCATTCTGGAACGAAGTCATGGAGGCAGGCTCTCAGGTTTGGGCGACTTTGCGCCGTCGTTTGACCGATATTCTGTCCGAGGGCTTTGACGACAAAGGCGTCGCTGAAAGCTGCCTTGTCGCGCAAGCAGACGCGGAAATGCATATGCCTTTCCTTGTCGCAGAATACACAGACTTCTATGCAGGCAAACAACACGCGGTAAATGTTGGCACGATGTTTCGGGGCGCTGAAAACGCGCTTCCACCGAACTGGCTGCACATCCCGATTGGCTACAATGGCCGCGCCAGCACCGTCGTTGTGAGCGGCACGGATATTATCCGCCCCAATGGCCAGACCAAAGCACCCGACGCGGATGCGCCAATTTTCGGACCCTGTAAGCGGCTTGATATTGAGCTGGAGATGGGCGCAATCGTGGGGTCAGGTTCGCATATGGGGCATCCTGTAAGCGTGGCAGAAGCGGAAGAGATGATTTTTGGCTATGTGCTGCTAAACGATTGGTCTGCAAGGGATATTCAGGCTTGGGAATACCAACCGCTTGGACCTTTCCAAGCCAAAGCATTCGCCACCTCAATCAGCTCTTGGATCGTCACGCAAGCCGCGCTGGAGCCGTTTCGTGCAAGTACGCCTGAGCGCGAGAAAGAGCTTCTCCCCTATCTCGCAGAAGATAAACCTGGCCTCTTTGACATTGCACTAAGCATTACGATGCAAGCCGCTGGCAGCGATGACGTGCACACGATCTGTAATACCAACTACACACAGATGTATTACTCTGCTGCGCAACAACTGGCACATCACAGCACATCTGGCTGCGCGATGACGCCGGGCGATTTGCTTGGTTCTGGCACCATTTCCGGTCCAACACCTGACAGCTACGGATCTCTGTTGGAAATGTCTTGGGGTGGCAAAAACCCTATTGCTTTGGGCAATGAGACACGCACATTTATCGAAGATGGTGATACGCTTGGCCTGCATGGTGCCGCCCTTGGTGATGGCTATCGCATTGGTTTTGGTTCCTGCATGGGCACGATCAAACCTTCCCCTAAATTCCCCGCTTAAAGGACGAGCAACATGGCAAAAGCATTCGCATCGCAAGGCGACATGACCGAAAAGAAAATCACCTTTGACGAGGTGGGCAAAGACCTTTGGGCTTTTACAGCTGAAGGCGATCCAAACTCAGGCGTCATCATCGGCGATGAGTCCGTGATGATCGTTGAGGCGCAAGCCACCCCGCGTCTTGCAGAGAAGGTCATCGAGAAGGTCCGCTCTGTCACAGACAAGCCGATCAGCCACCTTGTGTTGACGCATTACCACGCTGTACGCGTGCTTGGCGCGTCTGCCTATGGCGTTGATCAGATCATCATGTCCGACATCGCACGCGGGATGGTCGAAGAGCGGGGTCAGGAAGATTGGAACAGTGAATTCCAGCGCTTCCCACGTCTATTCGAGGGCCACGAGAGCATTCCAGGCCTGACCTATCCAACCACAACGTTCAGCGACAGCATGACTGTTTACCTTGGCAAACGCCGTGTGGACATCAAACAAATCGGCCGCGCGCATACGGCGGGGGATGCGGTGATCCATGTCCCAGATGAAAACGTGATGTTCACAGGTGATGTCGTTGAAGACCACTCAGCGTGCTATTGCGGTGACGGCTACTTTGGCGATTGGGGTCAAACGCTCGACAATATCATCGCCTATGACGTGGACGCGATTGCGCCGGGTCGGGGCGGCGCCCTTGTGGGCAAAGACGCAGTTGCAAGCGCGATTGAAAGCACGCGGGACTTCGTTGATAGCACATATGCACCTGCCGCACGTGTTGCGGCACGTGGTGGTTCGCTGAAAGAAGCATGGGACGCTGTGCGTGCAGAGTGTGATCCAAAGTTTAAGGATTATGCAATTTATGAGCACTGCCTGCCGTTCAACGTGGCACGCGCTTACGACGAAGCCCGTGGCATTTTGCATCCTCGCATTTGGACCGACAAACGCGATCTGGAAATGTGGGATGCGCTGCAAGGGTGACACTCTTCATGCTCATACGGCTCTCAGTGCAAGCCGTTGTTTTCGCTATATGGGCATACTTAATGTTTCGAACACTCTTTCTTCTGGCGCGCCGCGCGCGTCAGGAGAGCGGTGCGCTCTTCCCCGGCGTTGGCGCTGCCCTCACACAATGGCGCGTTTGGTTTACCTCTGATGAGGACAAATCACGGCGTCGCAGGCTAAGCATCATGACCCTACTTGTGCTTCTGACCAAAGCCTTAAGCCTTCTTTAACAGCAAAAACCGCATTCCCAGCCCTTTGCAACAATTGGGCGGCATTGTGTCCAATTCG
>JAHEGL010000448.1 GCA_024645145.1 Planktotalea sp. | reverse complement strand
CATCTGTCCTATGAATGACGTCGATGAATTCGCCTGTGAGAAAATCGAAAATACCCATGGGTTTAGTCCTTCAATTGGAAAGCAATATCGTTTGTTTCATGATCGTGGCCCAACGCGCTCTGTTGCCATTTGGCGGATAATCGGGCGTGCGGCTTCTAGCGTCATGCCGGTTTCCAGGCGCGGATCGTAGAGCATGCCGAGGAGATGCGCATCATGTGTGGTGAGCAGCGCAAATTCATCATCATCGTTGAATATTGAGGGGCGCGCGGCGGGGCTGTCATTGGCGAGGCCAAGGCCTTGCGCGAGTTCCTCGTGAATGCATGAGCGCAGCATAAGATCTGGATGCTCTGAGCGGATAAGTGCAATGGCTTGACTATATCCATAGCTGTTGCCACCGCCGGAAAACGCGACAACAAGGCAATGAATGGAGCGGGGCAGGTTGGCAAAGATACGCAATGCTTGCGGATCAATACGAGGCACAAGCTCGCGCACGCGCTGTTGCACATAGTCGCGATCATCTTCGCTCGTAACGAGAACATGAAAGTTGGCGTTGGTTGCGCTGACGCCGATGGGATGGCCCGTAGAGCGGGCCAAACGTCCGGCGTAGCGCGTGACATTGGCGCTACACCGCTCTTGCTTTGCGGCGCTGATATTAGAGCCGAATTCGACGTTGAACCGGACGGCACCTTGCCAGCGTTTGAGACGGCCAGCTTGCCCATTTGCAGCACCAAGCCCGCCCCCTGAATATTCATCGAAAAACGCAATCCGCTCGAAATTTCGAGCAAGCATCGTGTCAGTATAGGGCGTGTCCGGGCCACCACCATCCGTGCGCAACAATCCTTTAACCAACAGATCCGATTGAATGCGGTTGTAATAGCTAGCGAGTTCTTTGCTGGCTTCTGATTGTGGTCTTGGCGCAGGCGTCACGGGGCGTGCTGGTTTCACTTCCGAGCGATGCGAAACCACAGGGTCAGAGTCGATTTGCAGCGCAGGCATATCACATCCTGCAAGCGCAAATGCGCCAAGCAGGGCTGTCATAGATGCTATGCGCCGCAACTTTTTCATTTAGCCTGCAGCCGTGCCGATGGTATCGCCCGTGCCGGAGCTTTTTGCTTTGGCCGCGGCGAGCGTATCGCGCAGGTCGCCTTCCATCTTTTTCAATTCGGCTTCGGCAGCGGCACGCTTTGCTTTGCCTTCATCCGCAATTTGCAAGCTTTCCTCTATGGTGCCGATCAAATCTGCATTGGCTTGCTTCACCGCTTCAATGTCAAAGACGCCGCGCTCCATTTCGGTGCGGATCATTTTGTTGCTCTCGCGCAGGTTCTTGGCGTTAGACGTAAGCAATTCATTGGTCAGATCATTGGCATCACGCACAGCGGCCGCAGCTTCTGCAGAGCGTTGGATTGTGACAGCTTGTGCCAGTTGGGTTTCCCAAAGGGGGACCGTGTTCACCAATGTGGAGTTGATTTTGGTGACCAAAGATTTGTCGTTTTCCTGTACAAGACGAATGGATGGCAAGCTTTGCATCGTCACCTGACGTGTGAGTTTGAGCTCATGGACACGACGCTCAAGATCGTCGCGCGCGGCGCGCAGATCGCGTAGCTCTTGCGCTTTCATCACTTGTTCACCCTCAGGCGCGGCTTGGACTTCTGCTTCCTTTGCAGGAATATCGTTTTCGTCAAGCAGGCGGATTTTTTCGGTGCCCGCAGCGATGTATAGCGCGAGTTCGTCGTAAAAGGCGAGTGTCTTATCATACAGAATATCAAGCGATTTAATATCTTTCAGCAGCGTGTGCTCATGGCCCAATAGGTCCTCGGTGACTTTGTCGATCTGGCCCTGAACTGTTTCAAATTTTGCGGTGAATTGCGCGAAAGGGGCGGCGCGACCAATGAGTTTTTCCCACCAGCTGCGCTTGCGACGCACATCCAGTTCAGAAACGGAAAAGCCACGGATGGTTGTCACAATATTGCGAAGGCTGTCGCCAGCAGGACCAACATCTTTGTTGCGTACAGCTGCCAGCATCTGCTGCGAGATCACTTGCAAATCTGCCTGCGCTCCAGAGCCGAAAGCAACGATGGAATTGGTGTTATCCATGTCGATTTCATCCATGCGCTTGGTGATTTCCGCGCTGACAGGGGCATCGGCCTCGGCCAGAACCACGACCGCATTTGCCTCGGTTGGTTCTGCGAGTACAACTGCGTTCACTTCTTCCACAAGAGCGAGCGTTTCTTGTGTTTTGGCTTGGATTGTAGTGGCCATTATCAAATTCTTCGAGTTAAGACGAGCTGACGCCCTCGCGCTGCAAACGTTCGCGCAGCACTTCAATTTCAACAGTTAGATCGCTGCGGTCATCAAGCAGCATTTTGCGGGTGC
>JAHEGL010000446.1:538-2374 GCA_024645145.1 Planktotalea sp. | reverse complement strand
TTTGAAATAAAGCGCGAATTGCGTCATTAACAGATAGGGCCAGAAGCGCAATGGAACATCTGTGAAATTGCTTTTGCCGCGTAATAAAACGGTGAGCAAAATCAGCGCTGTGGCCACTTGCAACGCAAGCAAATGCACCACAGGCAAAAGGCCAATACAAAAGGCAATCGCGCCACTTAAAAAAAGCTGCGTTCGATCAGAGAAGTGTGACGTCATAGCGGGATATATGTCTTTAAATCTGAGTCTAAAATAGTGCTTGAATCCCGCCTAGTTCAGACGGGCTTTGTTCGCAGCCGTTTTCTGAAAATCTGGCGCGCATAAAATTTGAAAATCCCATTTGCGGCTGTGCGCACAGACCAGTCAAGACGGCGATATTCGACATCATTGATGACTTCTTCTTGTGGCAAATCCGATCCCACTGGGCGGGTACAGAAAATGCAGACCTGATGGCCCGCCGCGACAAGTGTTTCTGCTTGTTTAACGACCCTGTAATCGGGATTGCACGGGTTCGGGACAACCATTGCAACCCGCAAAGGGCCCGGGCCTGCCCCCAAGTTCGCATAAACGTCGCGCAGCACCGCTTCTTGTGCTTCCCAACTGAAGCGCTCTGCAAGGTCTTGTTTGTGCGCCTCCGTAAGGCGAGGCGCTTTTCCAGTGCTCAACAGCTCTGCCAGGGCCTGTGCAAAGCTTTGCGAAGAGACCGGATCGTAGCAAACTCCAAGTTTATGCTGCCCGACAAAAGGGGCCATTTCGGCAAGGCGCGCACCTAGAATTGGCAAGCCTGCGAGCATGGACTCAAACAGCTTGTTTGGCATCGCATAGTCATACGACAAAGCGACTGGAATGACCGGAATGACAGCAATGTTGCCCTCGGAAATGAAATCGACCACAGCCGTGGGCGAGACCGGATCGTGAAAATGGATGTGATCTTGCAAGCCTAGCTTTGCGGCAAGCTCTGTGACGGCATAAAAGGTTTCAGGGCGGGTTTTGCCGACCATGGAAAGACGGATGTTGCGCACAGCATCGTCGCGCTTGAGATACTCGGCCATACCCTCAAGCGTCTGTTCAACACCCCGGTTCATCGTGATGTTGCCAGTATAGACCAGAGCGATTGCATCATCGGGAATACCGGCTTCTGCACGCAGACTGGCGCGCGCGGGCTGTTGCCATTTCGCAGGCAACGGGCGCGGCGTCATGGGCGGGGCATTGTAAATGACGCGAGGCCGCTCAATGCCGTATTGCGCCACCAAATGATCCGCGATTTTCTGACCGACAGTCGTGACTGCATCCGCTTGTGGCAGATACTTCTGTTCGATCTTTTCGACACTGCGGCGCTGACGCGGACTGAGAGGGGGATTACGATGTGCTTCAAGTTCATGGCTGTCAAACACCATACGCGCACCACTGCGCCGCGCGGCATACACCCCAAGGGGCAACGACATACCATCATGCGCATGAACCACATCAGGTTTCCACGCGACGATAGGATCTTCAAACACGCTTCGAAACAGGTGATGCACAAAGAGCTTTGCGGTGGCGTAATAAGCCTTTGATAGCTTCACCAGCGGTGGAATAAGAAAGCCAAGATAGCGACGTTTGAAATCTGTCATTTTTTAAATCTCTTTGTCATAGACACGCTCTTCGCTTACGCGACACAGCGGCACTATGTCGATGATCTATACCCGTTTGGATGCCTGAGTTGCCACTTCCAGACGGATTGGCACATGTCATCAATGTCATATTGCGCCTGCCAGCCCAAAACGTCGCGTGCTTTTGTGACGTCTGCAACACTGGTGCCAACGTCGCCCGGACGGCGGAGGGCGATTTTATAGGCAA
>JAHEGL010000446.1:0-528 GCA_024645145.1 Planktotalea sp. | reverse complement strand
TTGCTCGAAGGCTGCCACCATTTGCAAAACTGTTGTGCTCTGACCCGTCCCGACATTGAATATTTCGCAACCGGATCTGTCGCTAAGATAGTCCAGCGCGGAAAGATGCGCGCTGGCGAGATCTTCAACATGGATATAATCCCGTGCACCCGTGCCGTCTTGCGTGTCATAGTCGTTTCCGAAAATCTGCAACTGCCGCAACGTTCCATTAGCGACCTGAGAAATGTAGGGCATCAGGTTATTGGGCGTTCCGACAGGGTCTTCGCCTATGTCCCCGGAGGCATGCGCTCCAACAGGATTGAAATATCGCAAGATTGTCGCCGAGGCTTTCTGATTTGCACCGCACCAATCTTGCACCAGCCCTTCAACGAAATACTTGGTTCTGCCGTAGGGATTTATCGGAGCAAGGGGATGGGTCTCGCTATAGGGTGCTGCATGGGACGCATCATAAACGGTCGCAGAGGAAGAAAAGACGATATTGGTGCATCCGACCTTATCCATGGCCTCCAAAAGAGCGATGCTGCCTGG
>JAHEGL010000445.1 GCA_024645145.1 Planktotalea sp. | reverse complement strand
CAGGTGCGACAATCATCAACACCGGCATTGGCTGGCACGAAGCACGTATACCGACCATTGCAACGTCCGTGCCACGCGCAGCGTTTACATGGGTCACGAAAAAGCTGATGGGCGAAGTGAGCATTCCTGTCATTACCTCCAACCGTATCAACACGCCTGAGGTGGCCGAAGATGTGATCAGCAGCGGCGCGGCGGACATGATCTCTATGGCACGGCCTTTCTTGGCGGATGCGGAATTTGTCAGCAAAGCGATGGACGGTAAAGCCGATCACATCGCGCCGTGCATTGCATGTAACCAAGCCTGCCTAGATCACACCTTTGGCGGCAAGATGACGTCATGTTTGGTGAACCCGCGCGCTTGTCATGAGACAGAACTGACGATTGAGCCTGCTGCGAAAGTTAAGAAGGTCGCTGTCGTTGGTGCGGGGCCAGCAGGCTTGAGCACAGCCATCACTGCCGCAGAGCGCGGGCATAGTGTGACACTGTTCGATCGCGCCGATGAGGTGGGTGGTCAGCTCAACATGGCGAAACAAGTGCCGGGCAAGGAAGAGTTTTGGGGACTGGTGGATTGGTATCGCACCATGCTTGAGACAAGCGGTGTCGCGGTCAAACTGAACACTGAAGCGAGCGCCGATATGCTTGCTGATTTTGACGAGGTCGTTATCGCAACAGGTGTGATGCCACGTGATCCGGGCATCCCCGGACAGGATGCACCGCATGTGCTTTCCTATATCGATGTGCTGCGCGGTAAGGCTGAGGTCGGAAAACGCGTCGCAATTATTGGCGCAGGCGGCATTGGCTTTGATGTTGCAGAGACCCTTGTGCACGAAGGCGTCAGCCCCACAGTTGACCTTGAAGCTTGGAAAGAAGAATGGGGCGTAGGTGATCCATCTGAAACACGCGGCGGTCTTGCACCTGCAGGCCCTCAACCGGGTGCACCGGCGCATGAAGTCACGCTGTTGCAACGCAAGGCCACTAAACACGGCAAGGGATTGGGTAAGACTACAGGCTGGATCCACCGCGCTGCGCTTAAAATGAAAAACGTCAAAATGATTGGTGGCGTGAATTACGAGCGTGTTGAAAAGGGTGGGCTTTATGTCTCCTTTGGGGAAGCACGCGAAAATCCACAACTGATCGGAGCGGATACGATCGTGCTTTGTGCTGGCCAATTGCCAGAACGTTCCCTTGCGGATGCGCTAGAAGCGAAAGGTGTCGCCTATCATGTGATCGGTGGCGCAGATGTAGCCGCTGAGTTGGACGCAAAACGCGCGATCAACCAAGGGACACGACTAGCTGCCGCGCTATAAATATAAACTTAGGCAGGGGGGCCAGCCCCCCTGACCCCCCGGGATATTTATAGAAAGAGGAAACAGACGAGTTGTTTCCCCGCCGCAAACGATCCGCGACAAAACCCCAGTATTGTCCCGAGAGCGCCCCAATCACGCCCTGATTGTCATTGATACCTGATCCTCGAACACAGGAACGCAAAGGTAGACACGAATGGATCGCCTTACAGAAATGGAAGCCTTCGCCACGGTCGTGGATCAAGGTGGATTCACGGACGCTGCTAAGAAAATGGGGATTTCAAAATCCGCAGTTTCCAAGCACGTTTCCTCACTAGAGGCGCGCCTTGGAGCACGTCTTTTAAACCGCACCACACGACGTGTGAGCCCAACCGAAATCGGCCTTGCTTATTACGACCGCGCCCGCCGCGTGCTGAATGATGCAGGTGAAGCCGATGCCTTGGTCACCTCCATGCAGTCCGCACCCTCTGGATTGCTACGTATTTCTGTTGCAACAGATTTCGGGGTCAATCACTTAAGCCCAGTCTTAGGGGATTTCCTTTCAGAGTTTCCCGATATCACCGTCAATATGGTCTTGAATAACCGCTATGTTGAGTTGATTTCCGAAGGCTTCGACATGGCCGTACGTATCGGTGAGTTGGAAGACAGCTCATTGCGCGCACGTAAGTTGACCGAGACCACAAAGCGCATGATCGCCTCACCCGCGTATTTCGAGAAATACGGACGAACCGAGAAGATCGACGATCTGAATGATCACAAGTTGCTTCACTACTCGAACCAATCCAGCGGGAATGTTTGGAAAGTGACAGCACCGTCCGGCGAAAAACGTTAAATCCGCACGGCCGGTTGGCTCAGCGTGAACGATGGACAATCCTTGTTGAACGCTGCAATCGCAGGCCTCGGCATCGCTTACCTGCCAAGCTTTTTGTACTCAGAAGCAATGGAGCAAGGTTTGGTTGTCGACGCGATCCCAGAACTTCCCACTGAAACCCAGGGCATCTACGCGGTATATCCGCCCGGCCGTTTCACACAGCCAAAGGTACGCGCCTTCATCGATTTCCTTGTGCATTCGTT
>JAHEGL010000442.1 GCA_024645145.1 Planktotalea sp. | reverse complement strand
GGTCAATAAACCTTGCTCGGGTTGTTGCTTCTTTGGATTTTCGTGTCCAAAAACCGCAATTTCATGGTCCATTTCCAACGATGGGCACCGCTTGCTCTGTTCGTGTCATTCTTGATCATGAGCTACTTTTTCTTTGGCCCTCAAGGCAGCCGAGCGAAAGCGCTTTCAACCAATGCACTGTTTGCTCCGATCTGGTTCCTGACGCTGACCTTGATCTGTTTTTGCAATTTTTTCGAGTTAAGCAAATCGGCTCAAATTCTGCGCGGTGGTTTGATGCTTCTCGCAGCTATCATGGCGCTTTACTCGGGCGGGCGAATGATCTTGGCGATCTGGTTTTTATGCGCTGCCAGCCTTGGTGCTTACTTGTGCATTATGCGTCCAAACAGTGTGCGACCTTTGCGTGATCTTATGCTTCTCTCGCTTGGGCTGATTGCTTTCATTGTGGTGCTTTATGCTCTGGATGCCGTGATGGGAGGGACCCTTGATATGCTTGTGCGCGACACCCTTGATCACTTGCGTAGTGATGGATTGTCGAGTGATGCGTTCTTCCGGCTTGAAATATGGGCCGCGGCAAATGAGGTTATCGCAGCGCATTGGCCGATGGGCGCAGGGCAAGTCAATGAACGCTTGCTTATTCATGAAATCATCGAGCGCGATTGGTGGTATCGCGCGCATCAGACCTATTTGTCCTATTTGATTGCAGGCGGGCTTATCGCGCTTGTATCGGGGCTTTTGTTTCAAGCCGCAGCACTGTGCTTTTTCACGCGAACGCTTTTCCTTGCCGCTCTTGGGTTATTCGTTGTTCCTGCACTGAGTGTTTTGACGGATTCCTTCTTTCAATCCTTCTTTTCATTTCAGTTATATGCTGCTGGTCTTTTTGGTGTCTGCTGAACTATTGCCAAAGCCCAAAGGGACATCGCGCTAGTCGAGCAACCCCATCAAATAAGCGCCGTAGCCATTCTTTTGCAATGGCTCGGCAAGGGTGCGCAGTTGATCGGCGCTGATCCAAGCATTCTCATAAGCGATTTCCTCCAAGCACCCTGTTTGCAGGCCTTGGCGGCTTTGCCGCGTGCGTACGAAATTACCCGCATCGAGCAGGGACGCGTGCGTGCCCGTATCAAGCCATGCATAGCCGCGCCCCATGCGGTTTACCTGCAAGGTGCCATCGCTGAGATAGCTCTCCAGCAGGGTCACGATCTCAAGCTCTCCGCGCGGGGAGGGCGTGACCGCGCGCGCGTCGGTGCGGTTTCATCGAGGAAGTAGAGGCCCGTTACGGCGTAATTCGACGGCGCTTTTTCAGGTTTTTCAACGATCGCTTGCGCACGGCCCTTCGCATCGAAATCCACCACGCCGTAGCGTTCGGGATCAGTGACGTGATAGCGAAAGACCGTGCCGCCCACGCCCCGCGCATTGGCTTCGTCCAGCAGTTCAGGCAAGCCGTGACCAAAGAAGATGTTATCCCCCAGAACCATCGCTGACGGGGCGCCATCAAGGAAATCCTCGGCCAGAATATAGGCCTGCGCCAACCCATCGGGGGAGGGCTGCACGACATAGGTGAAGGACACGCCCCACTGCGTTTCATCTCCCAAAGCGCGCTGGAACTGGGCCTGATCCTCTGGCGTGGTGATGATGCAAATCTTGCGAATGCCCGCCAGCATCAGTACCGAAATCGGGTAATAGATCATCGGCTTGTCATAGATCGGCATCAACTGCTTGGAGACACCCAGCGTGATCGGGTAGAGCCGCGTACCAGAGCCGCCTGCGAGGATGATGCCTTTGCGCTGTGTCATGTCAGTCTGCTTTCAGATCACTCAGAATTTGCGCCAACCCTACACGCCAATCGGGGCGATTGATGTCAAAGACTGTGTTTATTTTCGTGCAATCGAACGCTGAGTTGGCGGGGCGTGCAGCAGGGGTGGGGTAATCGCTGGAGGGGATATCCGTGACATCGCAGGTGATGCTTGATTGCGCGAATATCTCGCGGGCGAACTCGGCCCAAGAGACATCGGGCGCACCTGCGAAATGATAGGTGCCGCTCTTGCTTGGATCACTGTGAAGGTGCATCGCCATTTCCATCAGCACAGCGGCAATCGCGCGCGCACAGGTGGGCCCGCCGATCTGGTCCGCCACGATGTTCAATGCGTCCCGATAAGCCCCATGGCGCAGCATGGTTTTGACGAAATTAGTGCCGTGCGCGGAGACCGCCCAAGAGGTGCGCAAAATCGCATGCGGGCCGCCCGCCGCGCGCACGCCTTGCTCGCTCGCCAGCTTGGACGCACCGTAAACACCGAGCGGGCCAGTTGGGTCATCCTCGCGCCAGGGCAGCGCGCCAGAGCCGTCGAAGACGTAATCGCTTGAGATATGCAAAAGGGTAGGGCG
>JAHEGL010000008.1 GCA_024645145.1 Planktotalea sp. | reverse complement strand
CCAACACCCCCCTTCAGGCGCTTTATAGTCCAAACGCCGACCCAAAGGCTGCGTTGTCCAAACGCCGACCAGCTGGCCTTCATGAAAGAAGTCTGTTTGCGCCTCGTTAGGGCTGTCATGTGAGGGCTTTTCGCTCATACCTATATGGGGTAAAGCCTCAGCCAACCGACGCCAACCCCTCTCTAAGGACACAACCACATGAAATTTTTCGTAGACACCGCAGAAATCGATCAAATTGCCGAACTCAATGACCTTGGCATGGTGGATGGTGTGACGACCAACCCCTCTTTGATTATGAAATCCGGCCGTGACATTCTCGAAGTGACCAAAGAGATTGCTGCATTGGTCGCTGGTCCGGTCTCCGCTGAAGTCGTCGCAACCGAGGCGGATGAGATGATCGCTGAGGGGCGCAAGCTCGCAAAAATCGCGGACAACATCACCGTCAAAGTGCCACTCACGTGGGCGGGCCTACAAACCTGCAAAACGCTTTCGTCCGAGGGCACAATGGTGAACGTCACGCTTTGCTTCTCTGCCAACCAAGCGTTGCTTGCGGCAAAAGCGGGCGCAACCTTCATTTCGCCATTCGTGGGTCGCTTGGATGATATCAACATCGATGGCATGGATTTGATCAACGATATCCGCACGATCTATGACAATTACGCATTCGACACGGAAATTCTTGTCGCATCGATCCGCACAGTGAACCACGTTCTGGACTCCGCATTGATCGGCGCAGACGTCATAACAGCGCCCCCTGCCGTGATCAAAAAGCTCGCCGATCACCCACTGACCGATGCAGGTCTGGCACAGTTCATGGCCGATTGGGCGAAAACGGGTCAGAATATTCTCTGATATCCCCGCTCTTGTGCTATACGCAAAAGAAAAAGACACGAGAGCAGCATGAACACCACCGCAAATATGACAGATGATCTGCGCGAGCGGATCATCACACGGCCTGATGTCATCCTTGAAGACAAGGATTTGATGAAGGCGCTGATCGAAGCCAATGAACGCGCGATGGGCGGCAATATCGTTGATTTGCGCGGCATTGCGATGGAACGCCTCGAGGCGCGTCTTGATCGCCTTGAAGACACACATCGCTCCGTTATCGCTGCTGCCTACGAGAACCTTGCCGGCACCAACCAAGTGCACCGCGCTATCCTGCGCATGCTTGATCCCGTTGATTTTGAAACATTCCTCAAAGATCTTGGCGGCGAAGTCGCTGAAATCTTGCGTGTCGATTGCATCCGGCTCGTTCTAGAATCCGTGCAGGCCGAAGATGAGCCCGCAGTCAGTAAACTGTCTGATGTGCTCTGTGTCGCCGAACCCGGTTTCATCGCGACATATCTGGGTGGCCACCCGGATCGACCCTCTCGCAATGTCACGCTTCGCCAAATGTCCGAAGGCGATGACGCGATTTACGGTGAAGCCGCTGGTTGGGTACGCTCAGAAGCCTGCCTTACGCTTAGTTTTGGCGCAGGCCGCCTGCCCGGCATGTTGGTGATGGGCGCAGAAGATCCGCATCAATTCACACCGCAGCAGGGCTCGGACCTTCTCGCCTTTTTCGGTGGCGTATTTGAGCGTGCAATGCGCCGCTGGCTGTCGTGAGCCTGATCTCACCCCAAGCCCGCGATGCGCTTCAACACTGGTTAGAGACGCAAAAATCCCTGAAAGGCGCGTCTGAAAACACAATCAAGGCGTATAACGCCGACACGGTCGATTTCATCGCCTTCATGACAAGTTACAAAAGCGAACCGCAAGGCCTCGCCGCCTTGTCCCGGATCACAACACGCGACATGCGCGCATGGATGGCTGCAACGCGTGGCACGGATGTCGGCGCACGATCTTTAGCGCGCAAACTCTCGTCCGTGAAAAGCTTTTACCGCTGGCTTGCAGAACGCGAAGGTTTTGAACCTACCGCTGTTCTCACCATACGCGCGCCCAAGTTTCAAAAAAAGCTTCCTCGCCCATTGGCCGTAGATGCCGCTAAAGCGATGATCGAGACGGTTGAATATCAGACCTTACATACTTGGGTCGCCGCACGCGACAGTGCCGTTCTGACGCTTCTATATGGCTGTGGCTTGCGAATTTCCGAAGCGCTCGGCCTGACGGGTGCCGATGTTCCACTCCCCGACAGTCTTCGCATTCTCGGGAAAGGCGGCAAAGAACGTGTGGTTCCGGTCCTGCCTGCCGCGCGTGACGCGGTACAAGCCTACCTAAAACTCTGCCCCCACCCTTTGGAACCGACGTCACCATTGTTCCGCGGCATCCGCGGCGGTGCTCTCAACTCTCGCGCGGTACAACAGGTAATGGCAAAAGCCCGTATGCAACTTGGTCTGCCCGCAACCGTGACGCCCCACGCCATGCGGCACAGCTTTGCAACGCATTTACTAAGCGCGGGCGGAGATCTGCGCTCAATTCAGGAACTACTCGGCCATTCGTCGCTTTCGACAACACAAGCTTACACCGCAGTCGATACGGCGCGCCTTATGGAAGTCTACGACCGCGCGCACCCAAAAGCCTGATATCTTCCTTTCTCTAAAAATATCCCCGCCGGAGGCCAAATTTCTTAAAGAAGAAATTTGCGCCCGCGCTCAAAATAGGCCATGACGCCCCTCATGACACCTCAAAATCGCGCACTCGCTGTCCATCTTCTCACCGCCACAGGCGCGGTCTTTGCAATGCTTGCCATGCTCGCTGCTGTGCAATCCAAGTGGGACATGATGTTCTTATGGCTTGTCGTAGCCTTTGCGGTTGACGGCATCGATGGTCCCCTTGCGCGCAAATATGATGTGAAGCAATACGCGCCGCAATTTGATGGTGTCCTGCTCGACCTGATCATCGACTACCTCACATATGTCTTTATTCCTGCCTTCGCACTCTTTGCATCCGGCCTTTTACCCGGCTGGACAGGCTGGTTCGCGATCATCGTTATTACCTTTACGTCTGCGATGTATTTTGCAGATACACGCATGAAAACAAAAGATAATTCGTTTTCGGGCTTTCCAGGCTGCTGGAATATGTTGATCATAGTAATCTTCGCAATCGAACCGAATTTTTGGATTTCGATCGCCCTCATTGCAGCGCTAGCAACCGCAATGTTCTTACCTCTAAAATTCATCCACCCCGTGCGCACGGTGCGCTGGCGCACTTTGTCTTTACCGATCGCACTGGCTTGGACCTTCTTTGCAGGCTGGGCCGCTTGGGTCGACTTTCACCCTGAGAGCTGGGCACATTGGGGGCTTGTTTTAACCTCGATCTACCTCACGTTCGCGGGAATCGCGCAACAAATCATCCCAGCTAAAGACGCGTAAGCACAACACCTGACACGATCAAAAGTGCGGCCATTGCTTTGCCGCGGTCTATCCTGTCGGCCATCACAAGCCAGCCAATCAACACCGCAAACAAAATCGATGTTTCGCGAAGGGCGGTGACCAATGCGATTGGGGCTAGTGTCATTGCCCATACGACAATGGCGTAGGCCGCATAAGATGCGGCACCGACGCCAGCTCCGATCATCCAATCATGCTTGGTGGATTTCAGCACGCGTCGCCCGCGAAAGGCGATACAAACAGGTGTGAAGATAAGCGCATCCAAGAAGAACATCCACGCCACATAGAGCACTGCGTCGCCCGCGACCCGCGCGCCAAGTCCATCAACAATAGAATATCCCGCCGTCATCAAAGCAGAGCCAAGAGCAAACAGTACCAAACGGCGCGATTCACCGTTTGCAAACGCCCCTCGCGCCATCATCAAGATGCCAAGGCCAAGAACCAAAACTCCTATGACCTCGAACGCCGCAAGTGTATCGCTTAACAAAAAGCCACTTAGCGCCAAAACAATCATCGGCGCGGCCCCTCGTGCAATAGGGTAGACGCGGCTCAGATCGCCCTGCTCATAGGCGTAAGACAGGAACAGCTTGTAACCTGAATGAAACCACGCCGATGCCACAAGCCAAGGCCAAACCTCTGCTGCTGGGAGCGCGTTTGATATTGCGATCACGCCGCCGAAAGCGCCTTGCAGCACCGTCATGATCAACATCGACGTAAATTTGCTCGCCCCACTTTTGATGAGCGCATTCCAACTTGCGTGCAGCAGGGCCGCTGCAAGTACTGCAAAGAAGACGAATGCGCTCATCTATGGGTCATGCGTATTTAGCCATCAAGTGCACTGGCACAGCGACCACACACACCTTCATGCGCGGTCGTTCCAACATCGGGTAAGATTTTCCAGCAACGCTGACATTTCTCTCCATCAGCCTTTGCAAATGCAACAGCAACACCTTCAATTTCAGGGAGTGAGAAAGCATCAGCAGGCGCAGCATCGCCCGAAAGTTTGATGGCAGAGGTGATTGCAATATCGTCGAACGGCACGCTCTCCAGCGCCGCGCGTAGATCCGCATCCGCGATGTAAACAGTGGGTGCCGCTTCCAAAGATGCGCCAATCACCTTCTCTGTGCGCTGCACTTCCAAAGCAGCCGTAACGACACGACGTGCCGCGCGAATGGACGACCATTTCGCAGCCAACGCCTCATCACGCCACTCTGTTGGGGTCTGCGCAAAGTCCTCTAGGTGAACAGAACTGCCATCACCACCAAAGCGCTCTAGCCAAACCTCTTCCATCGTAAACACCAACACTGGCGCAAGCCATTTGGTCAGACGGTGGAACAAGATATCAAGAACCGTGCGCGCTGCGCGACGACGCTCTGTATCGCCATCACAGTACAACGCGTCCTTGCGGATATCGAAGTAGAACGCAGACAAATCAACCGTCGCAAACGTGAACACCGCAGAGAAGACGCCCTGAAAATCAAACGCTTTATAGCCTTTCGTCACGAACTCATCGAGCTCGCTCAAACGGTGCAAAACCCAACGCTCAAGCTCTGGCATATCAGCCGCATCCACGCGGTCCGCCTCTGAGAAGTCACTCAAAGACCCAAGCATAAAGCGCATCGTATTGCGCAAGCGACGGTAGCTATCAGCCACCCCTTTCAGGATTTCCGGCCCGATGCGCTGATCAGAAGTATAATCCACCTGCGCCACCCAAAGACGCAATATATCCGCGCCGTATTGCTTCACAACCGTCTCAGGCACGATGGTATTGCCTAGCGATTTGGACATCTTCATGCCCTTCTCATCCAGCGTAAAGCCGTGTGTGACAACATTACGGTACGGAGCGCGACCAAGCGTGCCACAGGCCTGCAAAAGCGAGGAATGGAACCAACCGCGATGCTGATCCGTGCCTTCCATATAGACATCCGCGATACCGTCTTCCGTGCCATCGGGGCGGTCACGCAGGACGAACGAGTGCGTAGAGCCTGAGTCGAACCAAACGTCCAAAACATCGAACACTTGATCATAGTCATCCGCGTTCACGATACCGTCCAAGAACCGCGCCTTCGCACCATCTTTGTACCATGCATCCGCGCCTTCAGCCTCGAACGCTTCGGTGATGCGTGTGTTCACATCATCGTTGCGCAAAAGGAAATCAGGGTCCGTCGGCAGCAAGCCTTTGCGCGTAAACACAGTCAGTGGAACACCCCAAGCACGTTGACGCGAAAGCACCCAGTCAGGGCGTGCTTCGATCATGGAATACAAACGGTTGCGCCCTGTTTGCGGTGTCCATGTCACGAGCTCATCAATCGAGGTCAGCGCGCGTTCACGGATTGTGGTGCCATGGGTGTCTTGCCCATCGCCCACTGCCTTGTCGACTGCCGCGAACCATTGCGGTGTGTTGCGATAGATGATCGGCGCTTTGGAGCGCCAGGAATGCGGATAGCTGTGCTTGATTTTGCCGCGCGCAAGAAGGCCACCGACTTCGACCAGCTTGTCGATGACCGCCGCGTTGGCGTTGCCCTCTTTGCCGTTGGGCTTGAGGATCGCTTTGCCGCCAAAGAAGGGGAGATCGTTGCGGAAGCGACCATCATCCATGATGTTGTAGGTGATGACCTGTTCCAGCATCCCAAGGTCGCGGTAGAGTTCGAATTCTTCCATACCGTGGGACGGCGCGCAGTGCACAAAGCCCGTGCCTTCCGTGTCAGTCACAAACTCTGCCGCACGGAAATCGCGGATGTCGTCCCATTCGCCATTGCCGCCTTCTGCGCCAGCAAGCGGATGCTTCAAAGAGATGCTATGAAGTTGTTCATTCGTCACATCTGCTTTACGTTCATACATCCCCTCTTCAAGACGGGCGCGACTGAACACATCCGCAGCGAGGTTATCAGCAAGCAGATAGGTTTCACCTGCACTCAGCCAACACTCTTCAGGCGTCGACGTCACATCATAAAGTCCATAAGAAATGCCCGCGCCATAAACGACAGCTTTGTTAGACGGGATTGTCCAAGGTGTTGTTGTCCAGATCACCACTTGCGCGGCATCCAGCGTCGCATCACCTGTGCCCGTGACTTGGAACTTCACCCAAATCGTAAAGCTGTCCTTGTCGTGATACTCGACTTCCGCCTCGGCCAATGCTGTTTGCTCAACAGGTGACCACATCACAGGCTTGGAGCCTTGGTACAAAGTGCCGTTCATCAGGAATTTCTGGAACTCCGCCGCAATCACCGCTTCGGCGTGGAAATCCATCGTTAAATACGGATCAGGCCAGTTTCCGGTGATGCCAAGCCGCTTGAATTCATCGCGCTGGATATCGACCCAGCCTTCGGCAAATTTGCGGCACTCCTGACGGAAATCGACGATATCGACCTCGTCCTTGTTCTTGCCCTTCTTGCGGTATTGCTCTTCGATCTTCCATTCGATGGGCAGACCGTGGCAATCCCAACCAGGCACATAACGCGCATCAAAGCCCATCATTTGATGGGAGCGCACGATCATGTCTTTGATGGTTTTGTTCAGCGCGTGACCGATGTGTAGATGGCCGTTCGCATAGGGCGGACCATCGTGCAGCGTAAACGGCGTGCGACCTTCCTTGGCGCGAAGCTGGTCATAAACACCAATCTTTTCCCAACGCTCAAGCCATTCAGGCTCACGCTTGGGCAGACCTGCGCGCATTGGGAAATCGGTTTTGGGCAGGTTCAACGTGGATTTGTAGTCAACTGTTGTATCGGGTGTGTCAGCACACATATCGGGCGTCCTTTGGAACGAAATATACATAGGAAATTGAGAGGCGGCGCGGGTCGTCCCCATACGCCTTATCCCGGCGGCTCACACTCAGAGCGCCGGGCTGATAATTCGAGTAATGATCGCATATATCAGGCTCATCTTGAGGTCGTTATAGGCCTGCATGACTGCCGCGTCCAGAGCACCATCGCCCGCATTTCACCACAATTTTATCACGACCAAATCACAACTTTACTCTATTAAAAGTTGAGCAAAATTTTGGTTTCTAGCGTTTTTGGAGAGTGATGGTGTTTAACAAAGGCACTTTATATGTCCTAGCAGGTCTCGGATGCATTACATTGCCCGGGATCAATCTTTTGTATCAAACACACTTTGTGGAGGACGAAACCGCACCACAGGTTCGCCAAACAAAACAACAAGCCGAAGACAGCTGCGTTCAGGACTCAGTGCAAATTGCGGGCGTTTGGGTAGGATGCAAAGCAACCAGTTCTGCCCGTGAAGAAAACAACGCCCCACGCAAACTGCAGATGAACTCGCAACGGGCCAAACGCTCCGCAACCGAATCGCGCTTTATCAAGCTGAACTAGACGGTCCCAACTCATTTCGATCCTGTGCTTGCGATGGATCGGCAAGTTCCCAACGCGCACTCATCGCACGGCTGAGCCATGCGAGACCTGAAAGTGCAAGCCCTAATCCGAGGAAGGAAGCGACGCGGATCAGACCTGTCAAACCGCTCATATCGATCAGGAAAACCTTGGCGATGGTGAAAGCAATGCCCGCCATCGCTAGCTTTCTCAGCAGCAATGATCGACGTGCAAATGCGAAGAATAACAAACCAACAGAGGCAAGCATCATCGCGATCGTATAACTATAAAGCTCGCCTTGGCTTACTGAATTGCTCGCGATTTCAAAACCTTTCCAGAAGCGCAGATTTCAAAGCCAACATAAGCCATGCTCAAAGCTGCGCTCAATGAGGCAAACGCACCGCGTAGATTGCGATTGATGTGATCAAGCTTCCAAACCAGCACGCCCAGAATAAAGGCGGGAACAAGATAAGCAATTGCAATTGTATCCATCAACAAGGGCCCATGAATGTCGGCCGAGCTGCGCCATGTGAGCGGAGACTGAAAGACCAAAGCAAACAGGAGTGTTCCAAACCCCAACACGCCAAGCAGCGTCGCGAGACCGATACGGACAAAGCCAAGTCGCGACGGCACGCGCAAGCGATATAGCTGCGCGCCCATAGAAATCAGCAGCACTGACCCCGCCAACTAAAGCCCCCAGAAGCTATCGATATCACCGCGCATAGACCGCTCGAGCAGGATCAGCACGAAAACAGCGCCAAATGACCAAATCGCGCTTTCCAGCGCCAATTGTGCGCCTATGCGCTTGATCGGGCGCAAAATCCACCACGCGACACCCATCAACGCAAGCGGCACGACAAAGCCCAAAATGACCTCCCAAAGCGCCGTGTTCCACCACGACGCCCAAGGCACCCCCGGATCGATCAGGAAACGCCAGCCCAGCACTGCAACGCAAAGCTGAATGAAAAGTCCGAGCCACGCCATGTCGAAACGGCGATCTATCGGCGCGGCGAACACAATCATCACCGCTAAGGCGATGCTCAGCGCTGCGGTGGACAGGATCAGCATTAAAGCGAAGGACATCAGTGACAGTGCCGACATCGCAAAGAGCGCGGCGGCGCGCATGTCCTCAGGCCAACGTTTGCAGCTTCGTTCCGCCAAAACTGTCATCAACACCGCACCAGTGATAGCATGACCAGCCCACGGGTATGCGCCAATATAAACGCTCGGCGTCCAGAAAATCTCTAACGCGCCAAGTGCCAAAGGCAGCGCCAATGCGCTGGCTGCGATCCAGATAAAAGAACCACGCACGCCTTGTGATACGCGCCAATATCCAAGCACGGCAAGGATCGCAAACATGCCAGAAAATAGGCTTGCGGCACGTGGGAGCACGTCACCTTCCAACCGATCTGCGAGTTTGATTTCTGTGAAGTCTTGGAAGATCGACGCGCGTTCGAGCGCAAGGACAACGATCAAAAACAATCAACGCGATTGGTGCCAACGCGCTCAGGTCATGCAACGCTTTTGCGCGCCACATCCACACCAACGCAAGCCCCCCAAGCGCAAAGACGCTCCAGATGCCAAGCCAGCCTTCCAAGGACTGACCAGCTTCGAGCGGTGTCAGAAAACTCAGCACCATCGCGGCAACCAATGTTCCCGCCGCAAGACGTGTTGGAAAGTCTGGCCAGTTGAACGACCCTTTGCCCAGCGCTTTCAAAGCGACACTAGACACCATTGATCCGCTGTGATCCGGCCAAATACGTCGCACCGGTAACGCGGTCGCTGCCACCACTGTTATGAGCCCAAACGCCAACGCATGCACATTTAGCGCGCCGCTGATCAACAACATCCAAGTTGCAATAAAGCCGCCGATCAACGCCAAAATAGACACCCATGCCCAGCGCCGTACCGTATCAATCGCCAAGGCCATCACGACAATCAGTGCAAAATAATAGAAAAACAGATGCGGCGCATCGCTCGATCCGCCTACGACCAAAGGCGCAGCCAAAGCGCCAACAACACCAATCGCAGCAAGAAACGGCCCGTAGAACTAGTCAAGGACAACCGCTAACACCGCGACGCCAATCAAAGCGAAAAGCGTCAAGTCGGATGACAACATGCCATAGAGATGGCGTGCCGATAAGACTGCCGCGAAAAGCGTGACTATGCCAGCGCCTGAAAACGTCGAGGGCAGCGCTTTCATCGTACCGATGTCATCGCCAAAGCGACGGCGTGCGACCTCTCCAAGAATGACAAAGGCCGCGCCAAGCGCAAGCGCACCCATGATCCGCGCGAAAGGTGTCAGCAAGCCTTGCTCAATACCGTATTGAACCATGAATATCCCCGCCAGCGCGAGCGAAATGGCCGCAATGCCGAGGAACCAATTGTCTTTCAACCAATTGAGAGCATTGGCGAAAAGGTCTGCGCGAAACACGAAAGAGCATGGTCTAGATTTTTCTTGGGTGTCCGATGTAACTACGGTTTCCACGCTTGGCACGGGCGCATCCGCCTCAATCACCGCGTCGTTTGAGGATTGCGTTGCAAGCGCGCGTTTCATGTCCGGAGCCAGCCGCGGCCCAACTTTATCAATGTTTGTATTTTTTGGACTGCCGCTGGCAGCCTGTTCCAGCTGATCTATACGCGCGCTAAGTTCACGTACTTTGCGAGACAGGCTCAAAACCCCAATCGGCGCGAGCAAGATCGCAATACCGACGAGAATTGCAATAAGTATAAACAAGCCTTCTACGCGCCCTACCCTTCTTTACCGAACAAACCAGTTAATGCTCGGCTCGCCAATCCTGTGACTTACGGGCGTTTAAGGGCCGTAAAAGGCAACGGGCGACATACTTCCATTGCTGCAACGCCGACACGTGCGGTTAATGCCCCGTTTACTACCCCCTCGCCAAAGCGGCGCGAGATTTTGCCAAGTACCCCGCCGCCGGCCACGGAAGATAGAAAGTCATCGCCAATCGCCACTGCTCCCGTCGCAACCAGATGGGTCATCACCGCGCGCGTAAGCCGCCAATTTCCCAACGCGCCAGAGCGTCCGCCGTAAATCTCAGCAATTCGCCGGATCATCCGCAGGTTCGAGGTCAGCGCCGTCGCCACATCCGCGAGTGCCAGCGGCACAATCGCCGTAACCGTCGCAACTTGGCGCGCCGCGGCTTCGATCTATCGCATCGCCGCGGTATCAAACGGGCCTAGCACGTCGCGTTCCGCTAAATCCAGCAGGCCATCACCATCCAAAATGTCGACGCTTTTTTCAGCCAAAGCTTCGCGCCCCCAACGGGTATCCTCGCGCCCCTTGCAAAGCCGCGATATCTGATCCACCACGCGCTTTGCTTCGCTCAAATCCCCGCTCATGCGCGCCGCTTCACCCGCGCGGCGCAGCACATCCATACGCTTGAGCCTTGAAAACGCTTCCAATTCTCGCAGTTCGATCACCAGCAAGACCACAATGAAGGCCACCATCAGCACGCTAATCAAATACCCGAAAAGCGGCATCCGCACGATGAGGCCATTCACAAAATCCCAAGCGGCAAGCGAAATTGCAAAGCCCATAAGCGAAAGCAGCAAGCCCCAAAACCATTTCACCAAGCGCGATGGTCGACGCGCGGTCAGCGTAGCAATGGTCTGCATCGCTTGACCTTGTGGTGCCGGTGCGTCAAGCTCAGGAACAGGCTGCACCGCTTCTGGCCCTTGCTTTGCTGCAGGCGCATCATTAAGATCAAATAGGACGGGCCCTTTAGCCATTTTGCGGCTCCTTGTTGCTCTTCACCCAGACAAAACGAATATCCGGCAGACCTTCTTCATTGCCCGCACCATCCGTGCGTTCCGCTTCAGCAAAACCATGAGCACGGTAAAACCTTTGCGCGCCCTCGTTTGCTTGAAATGTCCAGAGTTCAAGCCGCTCTTGGATACTCTGCGCTTGCTATAAAAGCAGAGCGCCGATCCCTTTGCCCTGATAGGCGTGTTTGACATAGAGCGACTGCACCAAATCTTTGTCACGCGCTAGAAACCCAACTAAGGCTTCTTTGCGCTCACAAACAGTTACCCAACCGCGATCAATCAAATCACCCATGTGCGCAATATCGTCAACGCCTGTATGCAAACATGGCTTCCACGACTGCGCAGCAACCGCCTCGGACAGGATCGCGCCAAGCTTTCCAGCATCAGTGCTGCGCGCGGGCCTTAGGATCTGGCTCACAGCTTATCCCCAATAAGGAACTGCGCGGCCTTATCAAGGCGGATATGCGGCGGACCGAACCCTGGCTTCAAGGTCAGCGGCGCGGGCGCAAAGCGCATCACTTGATAATCCTGATCCAGCCAAGCCTCTGTCCCATCTCGCGCGGGGCCTAACAGATGGGATGGATCGTTGAGCAGTTGACCAGGATAAAACGCCGCTT
>JAHEGL010000439.1 GCA_024645145.1 Planktotalea sp. | reverse complement strand
ACGCCCCTCATCCAAAAAACCAGAGAGCGAATGAATCATAGAAGTTTCTAGCGCTTCTATTGGGCTAAGTGGTGGCAACAGACCGGGAAGACGCGCGGCCAGCATTGATTTACCCGAACCGGGCGTGCCCACCAATAGGAGGTGATGACGTCCCGCCGCTGCAATTTCGAGTGCGCGTTTGGCGCGTTCTTGTCCTTTTACGTCTCGCAAATCTTTCCGGTTTCCCAAGTCCGAGACTGTCCCCGGTTCTGCAGGTTGCAAAGGGCTTTGACCCGTAAAATGACGTATCACATCCCCAGGCGTTTTCGCTGCGATAACCTTGGCAGCGCCGACCCAAGCCGCTTCTGCACCAGAGGCGGCAGGGCATAAAAGCGTTCGCTCTTCGCGGGCTGCGGTCATTGCTGCGGGAAGGGCTCCCACAACGGGAACCAAAGCTCCGTCGAGGGATAGCTCACCTGACGAAATTGTGCGCTCGACCTCTTCAGTCGGTAAAATGTCGAGCGCAGCAAGCAATGCCATCGCGATGGGGAGATCGAAGTGTGATCCCTCTTTCGGTAGGTCCGCAGGGGAGAGGTTGATGGTGATGCGTTTGGACGGCAGAGCAATGGACAAGGAAGAAAGCGCGGCGCGAACGCGGTCGCGTGCTTCGGAAACAGCTTTGTCGGGCAACCCAACGATAGAAAATGCAGGCAGCCCCGGCGTGACAGCGCATTGCACTTCAACAGAGCGTGCGCTTACGCCTTTAAACGCGACGGTGTAGGCGTGTGCGACCATTTGAGTTTCTCCGGTTAAGCATAAAGGCGTAACGGAGAAACCCTTTAGGAAAAGTTAACCGAACCCTACACCAGCGTCATGAATGCGGGCCAAGCCTCTGGATCAGCAACTGTTTTATCGCGGCAAAACGGATTGCAGAAACCGAAGGTGCGGCCGTCCATTTGCAAGCAGTGGGTGGGCTTTTTGCCAGAGTAGGGGCATGCATCGTTTTCACTTGGGCCTGTTTCAACTGCTTTGGCGGTCCTTGGTGTCGGGCCTGGCCAATTAGTTTGAGGATAGTCCTTGCGATACCTTGGCAGATCGGGACCATGGACAAGACCCATCGCGCGCCAACGCCGAAAGGTGGGGTCTGCAAGATGCGCGGCGACATAAGCGGCACCTTGTTCGCCAATGGGTAAGGAGTATCCAGCAATGCGCCCTGCGACTGGTGCAAAGAAAGCATCTGCTGCTGAATAGTCACCGAGTAGCCAAGGGCCGTCAGATGTGCGCTGGGCGCGTGCATTGTTCCAAATTTGCTATAATCGCGCAAGATTCGCGAGAACCGCGTCAGAGGGGGAAGCGTCAGAGTAGCAAACGCGTAGGCTCATTGGGCAATCGTTTCGAAGGGCTGTGAAGCCGCTTGCCATTTCTGCCAGCAAGGTGCGAGCCGTTGCGCGGTCAACGGGATCGCTTGGCCAAATGCCAGCGTTCGGGTGGCGCGCGGCGAGTTCTTCGGCGATTGCCGCAGAATCAGAGATAACAGAACCGTCACCGCAGGCTAGTGTTTGGACTGTCCGCGCGGTGCCAACCTATGCCATTTGTTCAACAACGTCTTTTTTAATAAAAGGGATCATGGTGTTTCGTGCAGTCAGCCCGAAACGGTGAACAAGTAGCCACCCGCGAAGGGACCAGCTCGAATAGGCGTAATCGCCAATATAAAGATCATAATTCATGCAGCAGATCGTAAGTGTGAGTTCACGGACTGATCAAACAAGAATTTGTGGCGCAGTGCATCACGGACAGTGATTGATGATGCCCGTGCGCCATGTTCCGTCCTTGATGATCACTTCCGTGATTGAAAGATTGTCGATTTTTTGCGCAAAAGTTTCATAGCTTTGAAGCTCCGTCGCTCGCTGGAGTTGACTTAAGACAACTCCAAAATGACAAACGACAATCAGGTCACTGCGATGCTCGGCAAGTAAATTATCAATGGTGGGCGAGACACGTGCGCGCACTTGATTCCAGCTTTCGCCATTTGGCGGGGCTATATCTCCGGGCTGTTCATAAAACGCGCGCACTTGGTCGGGTGAATGTGCAGAGACATCTTTGAAGCCAAGGTTCTCCCAATCGCCAAAATGCATTTCGCGTAAGGAAGCGTCATGGGGCAGGCGTGTACGCCCATTTTCGATAGCGTTGGCGGTTTCGATTGTTCTGATCAGATCGGATGAGACGATCCGCGCATCGTCGGGAAGGTATGCATCAAGCCTTTGTAGCGCTGCAGTGTCGGTAAGGTCTGCGGGCATATCAGTCCAGCCAATCATGCCTTTGGCGTGGGTTGGGCCGTGGCGCACGAGGAAAAGACGCTGCATTTAAAGAGCTCCCTTCAAAACATTGGGCAAGCCAGCAAC
>JAHEGL010000007.1:11344-12073 GCA_024645145.1 Planktotalea sp. | reverse complement strand
CATTGGGCAGCTCCTTCGCCTCGATCGGGCCAGTCCCGTCCCCAAGGATCAGAACGCGTTCAACTAAGTTTTTCAACTGACGCACATTGCCAGGCCAAACCATCGTTTGCATCAATGCAGCCGCTTCGTCAGAAAACGCGCGGGCGCTCAAACCTTGGCTTTTGTTGCATTCCGCTATGAAATGCGCACCAAGCAGCGGAATATCTTCGCGACGTTCCTCCAGCGATGGAACAGGGATCGGAACAACGTTTAGACGATGGAATAACTCTTGGCGGAAACGATCTGCTTCAATCTCTGCTTCAAGATCGCGGCTTGTTGACGAAATAACGCGCAAATCAACGCGCACCTTGTCAGAGCCTCCGACCCGCGTGAATTGTTGATCCACCAGAACGCGCAGAATTTTGCTCTGCGTGCCAAGCGGCATATCTGCGACTTCATCAAAATAGATCACACCGCCATTTGCTTGCTCTAGCAAGCCTGGCTGAATGCCTTGATCTTTGCCTTCTTGACCAAACAAAACTTCTTCCATGCGATCAGGTTCTACCCCTGCGCAATTCACGGTCACAAATGGCGCATCAGCGCGATTGGAATTGGCGTGAATATAGCGCGCGGCAACCTCTTTTCCGGCACCCGCAGGACCGCGCAAAAGAACACGTCCATTGGACTTGGTCACTTTGTCAAGTTGGGAAATCAACGTGCGGAATGCAGCGCTATCACCGATCATTTCTG
>JAHEGL010000007.1:0-11334 GCA_024645145.1 Planktotalea sp. | reverse complement strand
TTTCTGTGCTCGGCGCATCCCGACGTTTGAGCAATTGGTTTTCGTGACGCAACCGCGATGTTTCCATTGCGCGGCGGATCACAACCAAAAGCTGGTCAATATTAAAAGGCTTTTCGATAAAGTCATACGCGCCCTGCTTGATCGCGGCTACGGCAATCTCGATATTGCCGTGTCCGGATATAATAACGACCGGCACATCAGGATAATCCTTCTTGATCACTTTCAGGATGTCGATGCCATCCATTGAACTGTCTTTGAGCCAAATATCGAGGATCATCAACGCGGGTTGTTCTTTGACCACTTGCGCCATGCACTCATCCGACGTGCCCGCAAGCCGCGTCGTAAAGCCCTCGTCCTCCAAGATATCCGATACCAGTTCCCGGATATCACGCTCATCATCCACAATTAGAATGTCGCCCATCATTCTCTCCACCAATTAAATTTTTGTTGTTTTTTCATGATCCTGCGTCCTCCGCATTTAAAAGCGGCAAACGCACCACTGCCATCGCACCGGCTTGGCCTTTTCCATTGATCAAAGGAGCATCGGTTAGCACCAATGACCCTCCGTGCTCTTCTATGATTTTCTTAACGATTGGCAGACCAAGACCCGTGCCTTTGTCGCGTGTTGTCACATAAGGTTCAAACAAGCGGCCACGATCCTCTGGCAATGCAATGCCACTGTCTGCGATCTGGATCAGAGCCGCATTTGCCTCTTGCTTGAGCGAAATCGAAACTTTTCGAACGACATCAGTATCGCCGTGCTTTTCTATGTAGCTCTCGATCGCTTCACCGGCGTTCTTAATGAGATTTGTCAGAGCCTGAGTGATCATTGTCGCATCAAACTCTGCGATCAGATCAGTTTCTGGCAAAGTCACCTCAAATGACACATCAGGTTGCCCGACTTCTTGCAAAAGGGCTGCGTCGTGTACCAATTGCGTCAAATCCCCAGTGCGGCGATCCGGTTCTGGCATGCGCGCAAATTTGCTGAACTCATCCACGATACGGCGCAAATCACCGGTTTGTCGGATAATGACACCGGTCATCTGTTCAAGCTTTTCAGCGTCATCCCCAACTTGTGGCATAAATTTGCGCTGAATACGCTCCGCCGAAAGTTGGATCGGTGTGAGTGGGTTCTTGATCTCGTGGGCAATGCGTCGGGCCACATCGCCCCATGCAGCCATGCGCTGTGCTGTGACCAGATCGGTCACGTCATCAAAGGCGACAACATAGCCCTCTGACGTGCCATCATCACGAAAACGCCGTGATACGCGCACAAGCAGGTTCTCAAGCTGACCGTCGCGGCTGACTTTGATCTCGCTTTGCGCTGTGCTTACTTGCCCACTGGTGAGCTTCTCCAGCAGCGGGCCAAACTCTGGGACAGCAACAGAGAGCGCCACATCTTGTTGGTCTTCATGCCACCCCAAAAGGCGCTCTGCGGATCGGTTTACGAAGGAAATCCGCCCATCTTCATCAAGCCCGACCACACCGGACGTGACGGAGGACAGCACAGAATCAAACATGCGCCGGCGACGTTCGATCTGCCGGTTGTTGTCCATCAAAGTATCGCGCTGTCCCTTGAGCTGTCGCGTCATCTGGTTGAAGTAACGCCCGAGCATCGCGATCTCGTCATCGCCTTCTTCCTCAAGAACCTGAACATCAAGGTTGCCGCTACCGACACGCTGCGCCGCGCCCGTGAGACGGCCAACAGGACGGGACAAACGCTCCGCAAACCAAAGCCCGAGCCAAACCGCCGCCAAGATAAGAATAACGGCGAAGCCTATGTAGATAAGTCCAAACTCAAAAAGACGACGACCCCGTTCGCTTTCTTGTTGCTGATAAAACAGCGCAGTTTCTTGGGTTTCATCAAGCAATCTAAGCAAATCGCCATCCACATCGCGGCTGACGTACAAATACTCATCAAGATAACCTATTAAGTGCACCAAAGCGCGAAATTCGTTGTTCTCCCAATCTTTGATGATAATCAGCCCGTTCTCGCGCGCTGCTTTAATCTGGATCGGAGCGAGTTCATCAAAATCAAACAAGTAAGATCTCTCGCCGCGCGCTTGAACTGTGCCTGTGCCATCGACGACAAAGGCTTCGCGCAAGCCGCGTTGGATCTGGAGTTGTCCATCTACCAGAACTTCGCGCATGCTGGCCGTGAAAGAGAAACGTACTTCGCCGCGCCGCGCGTTTAGATAGGCTGCAAGGGCTTCCGCATCCTGTGTTAAATCACGGCGCTGTTCCGTTTCATACGCTTGTGCCGCAGCTAGAGAGTTTCCAACAACTCGCTGAACGCGTTGCGAAAACCATGCTTCGAGACCCATGTTGATCGTTAAACCTGCAAAGATCGCAACAGTCACAGTCGGTATCAGCGCCATGAGTGCGAAAACGCCAGTCAGCCGCAAATGAAGCCGCGAGCCGGCAGACCGCGCACGCCGTGCAGAAATCATGCTGGCGACGCGCTGTAAAACCAGAGCGGCAACCACCAGCACGTACACCAAATCAAGAAGCAGAACAAAACGCAGCCCTGGTCCACCAGCATTTTGATCAAGCGGCCCAAGCACAAGAAACGTCGCCAGGGCAAGAACAGGTCCAAGCAAGACCACGCCAAGTGTCACAGTATTCTGCACGCGCCTTTGCCGACGCAGATGCGAAAAACGCACCCACCAAGACAGCTTTGCGCTCCGCTCCGTTTTCAGCAGAGCAGGCTCTATTACAGGCTGGCTCACGCGCTGCCCTCGATCTATGGGAGCAATTGCTCCACCGCCAAATTCTGTGGCTCTCGTTGCGCTTTCACCAAAGGCGATGCGAATGGGCCACGTTTATGTTGCGGTTTTACATCAATTTGCGTCGCCGTGTCACGCGAATATCGAGGTCTGTTATCTTCTTACGCAAGGTATTGCGGTTAATACCTAACAAATCGGCACATTTAGCCTGATTTCCTGCAGTCGCTTCGAGCGAAATTTCTATCAAAGGTTGCTCAAATTCGCGCAAAATGCGGGCATAAATGCCAGCGGGTGGCAGCGCGCCGCCGTGTAAATCAAAATATCGACGTAAATGACGCTCCACAGAGGCAGAGAGTTTTTCGGTTGAATTGTTCCCTGTTAAAACAGGTTCGAGGTCTGGCTGATTGCCAAGGACCGCTTCAATTTCGTTGCGTGTGATTTCGTCGGTGCGGGCATTTAACCCAAGCCGACGCATGGCGTTTTCAAGTTGGCGCACATTTCCGGGCCAGGTGTAGTCATGCACAATCTTGCGCGCTTCTGCACCCAAGGCCCGTGGCGCACTGTTTTCAAATTCTGGTTTGCTTAAAAAATGCGCCGCAAGAAGTTCGATATCATCCACACGTTCGCGCAAGGCCGGTACATTCAATGCCGCACCATCGAGCCGGTAATAAAGGTCCTGTCGCAACGCACCGCTTTCAAGGCGGCTCGAGAGGTCAACCAATGACGTCGCAAGAAAGCGTGGCACATGTTCGCCCGGTGAATCCATCATGCGCACTAGGCGCGCCTGCGCTTCAAGATCAATATCCGCAATCTCTTCAATCAAAAGCGTGCCGCCTTTTACACGCGCTAGAACGCGGGCCGGACCTTCGATGTCTTGTAGATCTGCTGTCGTCACCGCGATAAATGGAAGTGTGCGGCGATCCGAAAAGTCGTGGATCGTGCGCGCAATCGCTGTTTTTCCTGTCCCGGATTCGCCTGTGATCAAAACCGGAATGTCGGTGTTCATCACGCGCGCGATCAAGGCGTAGAGCTCTTGCATGACAGGCGTTTTGCCAACCAATGGCAAATCATCGCCAGTGTCACGCTCTTCAGGTGCCGCTTTTGACGCCGTCCCGCGCTTTTCCAACGCGCGCGCAGTGCGTTTCATAAGGTCCGGCAGATCAAATGGTTTGGGCAGATAATCGTAAGCGCCAACTTCGGTGGCCTTGATCGCGGTCATGATTGTGTTTTGAGCAGAAATAATGATGACAGGCAGGCCCGGTCGATCCTGTTGGATCTTTGGCAACATTTCGAGCCCGTTGCCATCTGGCATCATCACATCCGAGATCACGACATCACCGCGTCCTTCTGCAACCCAGCGCATCAAAGTGGTCAGCGATGACGTGGCATGTACTTTGCACCCTGCGCGCGTGAGGGCTTGGGTCAAAACAGTGCGAATTGTACGATCGTCGTCAGCGACGAGAACTGTGCCGTCCAT
Source organism: Planktotalea sp. (assembly GCA_024645145.1). Lineage (GTDB taxonomy): Bacteria > Pseudomonadota > Alphaproteobacteria > Rhodobacterales > Rhodobacteraceae > Planktotalea. The sequence goes on along the minus strand of JAHEGL010000007.1, from coordinate 7,131 downwards.
TACGCGGTATCCTTGTTTGGTGAGGGTGTTTTAGTCGCCATGGGCAGTGAAAGTCGAAAAACCGTGCGTCCGGGCATGGAATCTACTGCAACCCAGCCGCCGTGATCCGCAATGATCTTAGAGACCAAAGCCAGCCCAAGACCTGTGCCGTTTTCGCGACCTGATACAAACGGGTCAAACACGTTGTCGGCAAGCTCTGGTGGCAGGCCGGGGCCATCATCAATCACTTCGATCTGGAGCGGTAAGGCCCGCCCGTCGCCGCCCGAGCGGCGCAGGCTGTAGGAATGTTCGAAATAGGTGCGCAGCTTGATTGTGCCACCGGTTTCGGGAGCGGCCTCTGACGCGTTTTTGAGCAAGTTCAAAATGACCTGTAGCAATTGATCCTTGTCCACATGCGCATGCGGCAAAGACGGATCGTAGTGCTCTTGAATTGTCATGCGCGCACCCACGCCAAGCAACGTCGAGCGCCGCGCGCGGTTCAGCACATCGTGCAGGTTCACACTTTCCAGTTCCGGCGTATGAAGATTGCCGAACTGTTCAACTTGATCGAGCAGTTTTACGATGCGGCGCGATTCTTCGACAATAAGATCGGTGAGCTCGAGGTCTTCGCTGGAGAGATTCATCGACAGTAGTTGAGCAGCACCTGTGATACCTGCCAACGGGTTTTTGATTTCATGGGCCAGCATTTCCGCCATACCAATCGCGGATTTCGCCGCCGACTTTACGCCCTCGCTTTGACTTAGGCGGCCCGCCAATTCCCTTGGTGAGATCATCAGGATCATCATGCCGTCAAAGCCTGAAAGAGGCGCGATTTGCAAAGTGCATTGCAGCGGTGCCCGCTCGCCGGTGCCTACATTGATGTCATTGACAAACAGTGGGGACATGTTGGCGCGCGCGCGGCCTAATGCGCCCTCGATCGGTGCGTCGACTGCGAGTTTGTCCCAGATTGGCGTTCCGGTCAGGGCTTTGGCAGATGAGTTGAAAAAACCCTCTGCGGCAGGATTGATGTCGGAAATTTTGTCGTCTTTATCAATAAGGACGGTTGCAACCGGCATCGCAATCCAGATCGTTGAATCAGTGATCATGCGGCCACCATATCTTTTTTTGGTGTGGCAAGGGCTTCTGGAAGCAGCGCCATCACCTCTTGTGGTGCGCGCGTGGTCAGTATTTTTTTACGCAAGACCGGCAAAGTGCCAACAGCATCCATGTACCACCCTAAATGCTTGCGCGAAACACGGCTGCCAAGCTCTTCGCCGTAAAACGACAGCATTGCAGCATAGTGGCTCTGCACCAGTTCTATCAGCGCTTGGCCTTTTGGAATGATTGGCTTGGGAAGGTCATAAAGTTCGGCTGCGATTTGTGCCAAAACCCAAGGACGCCCTTGCGCGCCGCGCCCGATCATCACGCCGTCTGCGCCACTCAAGTGTAGAGCTTGGCGCGCAGTCTCTGCGTCAACAATATCGCCGTTGGCAATCACCGGAACCTTCACAGCGTCCTTGATGGCTCTGATCGCGGCCCAATCCGCGTGGCCTTTAAAAAACTGGCAGCGCGTTCTGCCGTGAATAGTCAGCATTTTTACCCCAGCAACTTCGGCGCGCGTTGCAAGCTCGGCCGCATTCATCAGGTCGGCGTCCCAACCAAGGCGGGTTTTTAGCGTCACAGGTACGTCAACCGCGTCAATCACCGCTTCAATCAAGCCCACTGCATGATCAAGGTCTTTCAAGAGTGCGGAACCCGAGTAGCCGTTTGTAACCTTTTTTGCGGGGCAACCCATGTTGATATCGATGATCTGAGCACCGTTGCCCTCGGCCATCTTGGCCGCCTCACCCATCCAATACCCATCGCGCCCTGCGATTTGTACAGATGTGTTTATCGCCTCAAACCCCAGCTCTGCTTTTTCGCGAACACCTGGTTTGGCCTGCACCATCTCTTGGCTGGCAACCATCTCACTCACGACCAAGCCCGCACCAAAAGAACTGACCAAATCGCGAAACGGCAAGTCTGTGATACCTGCAAGGGGCGCAAGTAAAACTGGCGGAGAAAGTTCTATCGCGCCGATATTTAGTGAAGGTGTCATAACGCTGTCTTAACGCTTGTTTTGAGACTGCTCAATGATCCGATGGGCAAATAAGTGGCAAGGGTTCTTATTTGCCTAAATTTTAATCGATTAAGCAGTGATTGCACCGATCTTATTGCTTGGCTATGAAAGCTTAATGAACACAAACCAACAAAATATGCGCATAGGCGCCGTGATCGTCGGGGCCGGACGCGGCACCCGCGCGGGCGGCGAAATCCCTAAGCAATGGCAAAAGGTTTCAGGTCATTCTGTTGCGGCATGGAGCTGTGCACGGTTTCGGTCACGCAATGATATCGCTCAAGTTATCTTGGTCATTCATCCTGATGACGGCGAGTTTGCCCAAGATATTGAAGGCGTTACGCTTGTGCATGGGGGTGCCACGCGCGATGGGTCGGTGTTTAATGGCCTAAAAGCGCTTGATCCAACCGTGACGCATGTTTTGATCCACGATGTCGCGCGCTGTACGGTCAGTGATCGCGTTATTAATGGGGTATTGGATGCGCTGCACACCTATGACGGGGCGGCACCGGCCCTGCCCGTCAGCGATGCGCTTTGGATTGGTGAAGATGGTAAGGTCAGCGGGACCCAGGATCGCACTGGCCTGTTTCGCGCGCAAACACCGCAGGGATTTTCGCTTCCTGCAATCCTGAGCGCACATGCGTCACACAAAGGCGTTGCCGCAGATGATGTTGAGGTTGCGCGTATCGCGGGCCTTGACGTGGCGATCACCGAAGGCGATGAAAATAACCTAAAGATAACACTGCCCGATGACTTCGCTCGGGCTGCCAAAATACTGGAGCAAAGAGTGGATATTCGTCTGGGCAATGGCTTTGATGTACATGCGTTTGAAGAAGGTGATCACGTTATTCTTTGTGGTGTAAAAGTACCTTACACCACAAGCTTAAAGGGTCATTCTGATGCTGACGTCGGAATGCATGCTGTCACAGATGCGATTTACGGCGCGCTGGGGGATGGAGATATTGGTCAGCATTTTCCGCCCTCAGATCCACAATGGAAAGGTGCTGCAAGCGATATTTTCCTACACCATGCCGTCCAATTGGCAGCGTCCCGTGGGTTCGCGATATCGAATGTGGATTGCACACTGATCTGCGAACAGCCCAAGATTGGCCCCCACGCGCAGGCGATGAAAGCAATGATGGCCCGGCTTCTTGAAATCACCCAAGATCGTGTGTCGGTTAAGGCAACCACAAGCGAGCGGCTCGGATTTACAGGGCGCGAAGAAGGCATTGCGGCTCTCGCCACGGCAACGTTGGTGGCGAAATGAACTTGCTTGCACGCCTGATCGGAACGGTTTGCTTCGTTGGGTATATGAAGCCAGCGCCGGGCACTTGGGGGTCGCTCGTCGCGCTGCCAATTGGTTTTGTCATCTATCAAGTCGGTGGCTTTTGGCTGTTTTGCGTCGCCATCATTGTCGCTTTCTTCAAAGGCTGGTGGGCAACCGCGCAGATGACAAAGGGGCTTGAAAATCATGACCCCTCAGAAGTTGTTGTTGATGAAGTTGTCGGGCAATGGATCGCGCTTGCGCCCGTCTTTTTCGCGGCGGCGCGCCTTGATATCGATGTGACGCTTCTTTGGCCGGACTGGCTGGCTGCATTCCTACTGTTCCGCGCGTTTGACATATTCAAGCCTTGGCTTGTGGGATGGGCAGATCGCCGTGACGACGCGCTTGGTGTGATGCTTGACGATGTAATCGCGGGTATCTTTGCGGCCATTTTCGTTTTGATCCTTGCGGCGTTTTTCCATCTGGTGATCATGTGAGCTTGGCATCTCAAGTTATTGAGTTAGCAAAACAAAGTGGTGTCACGATAGTCACGGCTGAAAGTTGTACAGGTGGTCTGATTGCCGCGGCAATGACAGATATTGCAGGCAGTTCTGCGGTGTTTGATCGTGGCTTTGTCACCTATAGCAACGATGCCAAGCGTGAGATGCTCGGCGTGCAAAGCGCAGCCTTAGATGCGTTCGGCGCGGTCAGCGAAGAAACCGCGCGCGAGATGGCGACTGGTGCGCTTGAACACGCTGCTGCGCAACTTGCTTTGTCTGTCACAGGTATCGCGGGTCCGGGTGGATCGGATTTCAAACCTGAAGGACGCGTGTGTTTCGGGCTGTGCTACGCGGGTTTGACACTAGTGGAAACAGTGGAGTTTGGCGCCCTCGGTCGTGAAAATGTGCGCAACGCGGCACGTGATCATGGATTAAGTATGATTCTACGAACACTTTCAGAGAGCGCCTGATTCTTAATCACACCCCTTAGGTTTTTGCCTAATTTTTTTGCAGTTAGTATTTTGCTGCATTTTTTACCGCGGATTCATGCGGTAGCCACTTTTTCCATCAGCATTGAGCGCGCACACAGCCTCACATCATTATATTATATGCAAAGGAGGCCCGCGATGAACGGTGCCGATACAAGTTGGATCATTGTCGCGACGGCATTGGTTTTGTTTATGACCCTGCCCGGCCTTGCGCTGTTTTATGGCGGTCTCGTGCGGGCGCGCAACGTGCTCAGTGTTTTCATGCACTGCTATGCGATCGCTTGTTTGATGAGCGTTCTTTGGCTCGCCTTTGGTTATTCGATCGCATTTGGCGATGGTGGTCCTTATTGGGGCGGTCTGGGCAAGGCGTTCCTGAGCGGTGTGACGGCGGATAGCCTGTCTGGCACGATCCCTGAAATCCTGTTCTTTGCCTTCCAAATGACATTCGCGATTATCACGCCCGCACTTATTGTTGGCGCCTATGTTGAGCGCGTAGGATTCGGCTTTGTCCTGCTGTTCTCGGGCTTTTGGATGCTTTTGTGCTACGCGCCTGTCGTGCATTGGATCTGGGGCGGGGGCATGTTGTCGGACGGTGGTGTCTTTGGCGAAACAGGTGTCAGAGACTTTGCGGGCGGCATTGTGGTGCACGAGACCGCTGGTTTGGCGGCTTTGCTTATTGCTGTCTTCCTTGGGCCACGTAAAAACCAGACAACGCCCCCGCATAACCCTGGTTTCGTGATGATTGGTGCTGCGATGCTTTGGGTCGGTTGGTTCGGCTTTAACGGCGGCTCTCAGCTTGCGGCAGATGGTGGTGCGGCGATGGCTTTGACCGTGACGCATATCTCTGCGGCGACAGCGTCTTTGTCCTGGGCCCTTTGGGAGCGCATCAAGTTTGGCAAATCCAGCCTTGTGGGCATCGTTACAGGTACAATTGCCGGTCTTGCCTCTATCACGCCAGCGTCTGGCTTTGTTGGGCCTATTGAGGCACTGATCATCGGTGCGGTTGCGGGTGTCTTGTGCCAAGAAGCGGTAGTTGTCATTCGCAACCGTCTCAAGATCGATGATACACTCGATGTTTTCGCAGTGCACGGCGTTGGTGGTATCTTTGGAACGCTCATGATTGCAGCGTTTGGTGCCGGTTCTTGGGTGGCTCAGATTGGTGGGTTGGCGATCGTTGGTGTTTACACAATCGTTATGACACTCGTTCTGATCTACATTGTAAAAGCGATCACACCATTGCGTGTGGATGAAGAAACAGAAACCAATGGGCTTGATCTCGCGGTGCACGGAGAACGTGCCTACGACATGTCATCCTAAAAGTAACAGCACAAACAATGGTAAAGGGCTCTGAAGTTTCAGAGCCCTTACTTCTTGAGTTAAACCGTTAACTTAACGATCTGCGTAAAAGCGACCGCCTGTGTTGAGTTTGTTCGCTCCGCCTGTTTCAGTAATCACGACAGAGTTGGACCCTGTAATGCTCGCGCCATTTGTGCCGCGCACTGTGCCTGCAAAGGTCATCTGAGCATTTCCGGTCAAAGTGCCCGTTGGATCTGCCAAGGCGCCATCTGCTCGCACAGCGATACTTGTGGCTGTCGTTCCCAAAACTGGCAAAGCAACCACCTGATTAATGCCCGAGCTGCCCGCACTACTAAGCGTGCCTGTCACTTTCGTATCAACTCCGCCAATGCGACCTTCTATGTTCGAGACTGTTGCTGTGATTGGGGATGCTGCTCCGCCAAAGTTCACATCCATGGCAAGATCGCCGTAAACGACATTTTCCGGATCAGTGAGGCTTGCGGTGGTGTGCACTTCTACCTCACCTGTGTAATTCGCAGTTCCGGTCATTGGAGTGGTCGTTGCAAGTTGTGCATTGGATGCATCGAATGCAGTGACAAAGCTATTTGTAGAAGCAGCTGTCGGTGTCATGCCCGAGGTCGCCACCATTTTCGCCGGTGTCGTGGCGGGATCTGTCATATTTGCGGTGGGCGTTGCTGAATTACACGCAGCTAAGGCAGTAATTCCACACAAAGCTGTCGTAATGCGAAAGGTTTTGAAAGTTGTCATAATACACCTAATGATTGATCAAATTATGGTGTTTTCTCGCAAACCAATTTGATGCGTCTCCCCCCTGATCAGGGGGCTTCATTGGTGTGACCCGCTCTCGGCACTGCGAAGGCGGTTGTAAATGATCAACATTTGAAGGGTTTGTCAGGTTGATCCGAAAAGCGAAGCTAAGGCTGGGTTTCCCATTGAGCCACGCGCCCATCCATAACGCGGCGCCAAAGGCGCGGCATCAATGCAATCACCGCCATCATAGGCAGGCTGTAGGGAAGCATCGGCATGTCACCCCCAACCAGTTGTATTGACGGATAGTTTCGGCTCTGATGGGTGTGGTGGTCTGAGTGACGTGGGGCATTCAACATCATCGCCAAAGAAAAGCGGTGCGGTGTATTCCAAATGAGTTGTGGGCCAACAGGTTCAAACTTGTCATTTGCCAACATTTTGCGGCGCAAGCCGTAGTGCTGGACATAGTCGCTCAGAAAGATCTGAAGCTGCGCATAGAGCCCGATCAATGCCCAAATAAGCACCCCTTTGACACCGCTAAGCGCGAAGGCTGCAAGCAAGCACGCCGCGCCCCCAAGTTGGTACATTACGTAGGGATGAAACCCCTGCCCTTTGTGTCGTTGCTTTCAGCCGCGTAGCCAGCACGAAACGAGCCGATCCATGCGCGCCCAAAAAAGCGCCGGAAGCCACGTCCTTTTGGCGCTGAGACTGGATCCTGTG
>JAHEGL010000006.1 GCA_024645145.1 Planktotalea sp. | reverse complement strand
GCAGCCCAAAGATGAACTTCTTCGCGGCGGCCGATATGCCTGCTTCTGCGGCAGCTGTTCTTGGTAGTGAACTTGGCGCGAACGATCAGGTTGGCCTACGCCCAGAGCACCTCACACCTGCGGACGCCGCAAGTGCGGTGATCCAGGGCAAGCTTGAGTTAGTCGAAAACCTTGGCGAATACGCGTTAGTCCACATGGCCACAGCGAACGGCACAGAGTTCATTGCGAAAACTGAAAAGCCACCAGTTGAGGCATTAGGCGAAACACTGAGCTTCACGATCAAGCCAGAGCTCGCGCACTACTTTGACAAAGACAGCGGTCTGCGCGCTTAAGCGACGCGGATCGGCACGCTCGCAAGCGAGTGAATGCTACTGTTGACAGAAGAAACGACTGGACCGGACAGTTCAAACTGTTCGATCCGGTCGGCCAAAGCGTTCAAGAGACAGCTGATTTCCAGACGCGCCAAGTGCATCCCGAGACACGCGTGCACACCATGCCCAAACCCCACATGCCCGCGCACTTTTCGCTCGATATCAAAACGATCCGGGTCTGGAAATTTGCCTGCATCACGATTTGCCGCGCCAAACACCATGAGCACACGCGTATCCGCCTTTAGCCGTACGCCATCCACTTCAATGTCCTCAGCAACATAGCGCGAGAAAGCCTTGATAGGTGTGTTCAAACGCACGACTTCCTCTATCGCGTTGGCAATCAAAGAACGGTCAGCGCGCAGTTTCTGCCATTGCTCAGGATGTTTCGCGAACAGCATCATCGCGTAGCCAATCGCAGAAATCGTCGTGTCCAAGCTCGGCGCGATGTAGTCGCGCATCAGCTCAACCGCTTTGTCACGCTCTAACCCATGCGCGATACCCCCTTGCGTCGCACGATCCGCCCAACCATCGGGTTTCAAAGCATCCAGCGTTTTTGGGTCCTCTAAAAATGCGCGTAGCTTTTTCATATTCCCCAGAGCTACATCACGACGTTCTCGCGGATCGCCCATCAACTCAAACGTGGCGGCTCCCCAATCAAGCATATTGTCGGACCCATGCGCGCCAAGCCCAACAAGATCGCGCACGATGGTCAGGGGAAGATAGGGCGCAAGGTCGCTTGCTGCATCAAATTCCCCTGCATTTGCCATCGTGTCAGCGAGGCTTTGCGCTTCGCGCTCAATCCGGTCCTTCACATCCTTTAGCGCCCTTGGCGTAAGCGGAGAAAAAGTGATCGCACGAGTTTCATCGTGACGGGGCGGATCGGAGTTTAACGTACTGCCAACAAGGAACGGATTTATCTCCTCATTGATCGACACGCCCTTGCCCGATTGAAAAACGCGATGATTGCGCAGGGATGTCGTCAGCGCGTCAAACCCGCAAATCGCATGAAGCTTATCCTTCGGAAGCCAGACCACTGACCCGAGTAAAAGCATCTTGTGATATGCAGCCACTGGGTTTTCGATATTGATGTCATCATAGAAATCAACATCGCAAATTGGGGCACCGCTGGTGTGAGTATCAACCATTAACCTACCTCAGGCGAGCCGTGTCGCGCGAGGGCTTTCGTCCATTTGAAACGTCAGATGGTCCAGCAAACGCATCGACAAAGCCGCTTTGGTGCCAGCATACTCTGGATCATCCCAAACGTTCCTACATTCACGCGGGTCAGCGTTAAGATCATAAAGCTCACCCCAATCTTCACCCGCATATACAGTCATGCGCCAATCCGCAGAGCGCAACGTGCGGGCGCGAACAGCTTTGCTGAAGCCCATGCGCGGACCACCATCATTATGCTCGATCATCACCTCTTCGCGGTGCGTTTGCGTGCCATCCAAAGCGCCAAGAAAGCTTTGCCCTTGTATGCCATTGTAAGGAGCCAGACCTGCGCGTTCTAAGATGCTAGCTGAGATATCGATGGTCGAGGCCATCGTATCCGTCTGCACCTCAGAGTGCGTCTTAGGATCGGACCAGATCATCGGAACCCGCGTGATAGATGGCAGCATGATCGGACCCTTCAACATCAGGTTGAAGTCACCCAAGTAGTCCCCATGATCGGAGGTAAATATGATCACTGTATTATCGTATTCGCCCGACGCTTTCAGCGCATCGATCACGCGACCAATATGATCGTCAATCATTGTGATCATACCAGCGGTCAGCGCCTTGGCCTCTCGCACATGTTGATCGCTCGTTCGAAAGGGCATTTGCGGGATGGGGGGTGTAATGCCCTTTTCCCACATCTCACTTGCGTGCTGCATCGGCGGCGTCGGGTTCTCATGCGCGTCATAGGGAAGATCCACATCGAAATCATCTGGATCATACATATCCCAATATTTACCCGGTGGATTAAACGGATGATGTGGATCGGGGAAGGACACGAAGGCAAAGAATGGCGCGTCTTCGTCTTTGCGCCCCTCTAGATATTCGACGGCTTTATCTGCAACCCAAGCTGTTGGATACTTATCCTCAGGTATTGGCGTTCGATTGGCTTGTGGGCAAGTATAGTCATGCGCAAGCTCGTTTGCAGGATCATGCAGCTCTTTCCAGTTCGGAACAGTCTCGCGGAACCATTGACCATATTGGCCACCACATTGATCGCCATGGCTTGTCACCATATCCACATGCTCGAAGCCGTAATAAGGCGTCTCGAAGGGCGCATCAGACGGCTTATCAAAGCTCGCTGGCTCTTCTTTGGTGTAGCAACCAACGTCATCTTTCCACGCTTCAGGTACCAAACGCTCCACACCATCCGGTTTGCGCAAAGGCGGCTCATCCGTGAAAGGTTGCAAATGGCTCTTCCCGATGCTCGCGGTTGCATAACCGCCCGCAGCCAGTACATCGACAAACGTATTTGCACGTTCGGACAGCAAACATCCATTGTGACGCAAACCATGCACCGACGGCATTCGCCCCGTAAATAGCGAAGCACGATTGGGCATGCAGACTGGCAAAGCAACGTGGAAGTCTTCGAACCGCGTCCCCTGCGCAGCAATCGCATCTATGTTAGGTGTCTTGACCACAGAATGCCCAGCGCAGCCAAGCCAATCAGCGCGATGTTGATCCGTGATAAACAAAAGGAAATTTGGTTTTTTTGTCATCTCATCGCTCCCCTATGCATTCGCATTTTGACGCTGTGAAAAGCGGTGCAAAATCAAAACGCCGAAGCCGACTGCAATCGCGCTAAAGTGGATCATTTCAGGCTTCGCCATAATCATCCCCGCAATCGCCAAACGGATCACCACCCAAGGAAGAGGCAGGGGACCAGTATCAAAGCGCGCCAAAGCACTGGCCACGAAATAAAGCGCAAAGATCAATCGCGCGAGCAACCAAAGCAGCGAAGTAAACACGACGCCATCCTCATAACCCGGTAGGAAATCTTTGTTTGGGCTGGCTGGATCAATCAGCGCTTGGTCAATCAACAAAAGCTCTGGATAAAACGCGAAGACAAATGGGATTACAAACATCACAATACCAGATCGCACAGCACTGAAACCTGTCGCCATGGGTTCTGCTTTGGTGATGGTGGATGCCGCAAATGCGGCAAGCGCAACCGGCGGCGTAATCGCAGAAGCAACCGCGAAGTAAAAGATGAACATATGCGCTGTGAACGTCGCGATGCCGAGACCAATCAGCAAAGGCCCCATCAATAGCGCCACGTTAATATAGGCAGGCACAGCGGGCATGCCCATGCCAAGTAGAACGGCCAACAGCATGGTAATGCCCAGCGCAATGAATTGCATATAAACGCTATCACCACTGCCGAGATCAAGCGCCAGCAAGAAGCGTAATACATCAACTGCAACGAACTTGGACAGGCCTGTGAAGTTCAAACAGACATCGATTACTGTGACCGCAAGGAACATCAGGTAAAGCGTGGACAGTGTGATACCCGACTCCGCAAGCGCATCCAGCACAAGGCGCGGCGTCCTGCGAAAGTCTTTGTCCAAAAACAGGAGCAAAATCACAAAAGCTGCGCCCCACCATCCAGTGGCACCAGCATCGCCAGCCGCATTTTGATAGAGCTGCAGGAACCAAGGCAGGCTCGTTGCGCGACAGACACCATCATTGATGACCGTCTGCGCCCCCAGCAACCAACCAAGCGGGCCACATCCGACCGCGTCTTTTGGTGTCAAAAGCAGAACAAGGATCAGCAAGATTGGCAGGAAGATTTGCATCAGATGCAGAATATCTTTGCGGTTGATGTGCATGTCTTCAGTGAGCTCACCGTAAGCTTCAATTCCTTGTTTGCGAGATTGGAACATCGCAGTCAGAAAGAGACAGAAGAAATAGGCAATCGCCGGGATGGCAGCCGCAACAATCACATCTCCATAAGGTGTGGCCGTAAGCGCCGCGAGAATGAACGCCGCAACACCCATGACAGGCGGCATGATAGAACCACCCGAAGATGCAGCTGCCTCAACACCGCCCGCGAAAGTCGGGCTGAACCCACGTCGCAGCATCATTGGAATGGTCAAAACACCTGTGGAAAGCACGTTGGTGACGGGGCCTCCGGTGATTGTTCCAAACATGGCAGACGACACAATCGCAGCATGTGCCGGACCGCCGCGCAAATTGCGGGTCCAGCGGAACGCAAGTTTAATCAAGGCCTGACCACCTGCTGATTTACCAAACATGGCACCCAAAATAATGTAGGGGAACACGACGTTCATGATCACATGCATGAACCGTCCAAGCATCCCAGAGGCGTTGTTGACCAATGCGTCATGCACATTCGGGCGACCGTCCAAGAATGTGCGCGGCTCACCACCAAGTTTTGTCATCAAATACTTGTTGATGTCATCAGGACCGTGGAAATACCAAACAAATACGGTGCCAATCGTATAAAGCGCCATCGCCAATGCAACGAGCACAAGCGGCAAACCCCAGACTTTGATATTATACCCAAGAAACACGAGCATCGAAACACCCATGATCAGCACTAACCAAATGCCTGTTGTAGACACACACTTGGGATCGTCCACCGTTTGAGGGACGGGCAATCCAAAATCCTCTGCGAATTGAATTTCTTTTTGCAAAGAATCCGCAATCAAGCGCGCGCGATCACCGTTGGCTAGATCGATCAGGCAGACACTATCGATTTCAATCAAATACGTCACGGATATCAGCAGCGCCGAAACCACCAGCGCGACGTCCATAAACAAACCAAAGGCTGCGCGGTTCGTTCCTTGCCACGCGCGCCACATTGAATGTTTGAGCGCGACAATGACCATCATCACAAGGAAGACAATCGGGTAGAACCACTCGGTCGCGAAGGATTGTACCTTCAAATCTTTATAGCCCGTCACACCGCGCCACAGCTCTTCCCAACCCGGAATGAAAGGGGTGCTATTCACGATTCCCACAAACACAAAGATCAGCGCTAGAATATAAAGTGTTCTATTGGGAAAGACGGCTTTACTCGGAGTAGAATGATTAGGAACCAATGTATCAGTGCTGGACATGGTGCAACCTCAATGGGTGGACGTGGCAACGCCGCCCCGAGTAAAGGGCGGCGCGCGTTTACCTTTCAGATGGTAAGATCACATCTTTTCTTTTGCGCAATCATCAATCTCGTATCCGGCTTCTTCCCAAGCGCGCACAGCGCCGTTGTGATACACCATTGGGTTTGCGCCACACATGCCAAGCATAGGATTGTCAAAGGCAACAGTGTTACCAAACGGAGCCTTCGCCTTGAGCGCGTCAAGCGAGCCGATATAGGCAGACACAAGGTTGTAAACCAACTCTTCGTCCATATCCTTGTGAACAATATCACCGCCGACAGTTGCGAAACCGCGGAATGTGTCATCCTCAGACACGATAGTGAATTGATCGCCAAGCGCCGCAGCAGCCTCGGAAACAGGCATAATTATTGGCGCACTGCCGGGTGCTTTGATGTACTTCTGCATCGCATCTGATTCAAAGACGTCGATTGGAAGCGACCAAGCTGTCATTTTACCTGCTGCGCTCAGCGTGGAAGTCCGCCCACTTGGGAACACCTCAGGCAGAACAATCGCGTCAGGACCACCGCCACCGATGACCGTTGTGGCTTGACCCCAGTTGGACTGGATGCCTTCATAGCCTTCGCCCTCTTTCAAACCTGCAGTGATCTGAATCATAGCGCGTGCGTTGGTCAATGCGCCCCCACGTGGCGGGCCGTTGAAGATTTTCTTGCCCTCCAGATCATCCCAGCCGCCAATGCCTTTGGAATCATATGCAAACAGCATGAAGTTACCCAAGATATAAGGATAGATAGAGCGCAGATTGCTTGCGAGCTCCGCGCCTTTTTCATTACCCAATTCACCGTAAGGGCCTACGCCACGCTGCATCAAGAACGGTAGAATATGCGGCGCACTTGCGATATCTGTTTTGCCCTCAGCCACGTTTTGTAGCGAGTTGGTCAACGTCTGACCATCGGCCAGCTGAATGTTCGCGATGCCTTGTGTGCCTGCAATCTCGACCAAATGACTTGGTGCGAGGTGAACAGAGCCGCCCGGGCTTGCTGTTTCAGCCGTCAAATTGACCTGCGCCATCGCCGGTGTTGTCAGAATCGCACCAGTCAGTAGTGCTGCGTATGCAGTGAATTTCATAGTTTCCTCCCAAAAACTGTTATCCAACTCAACTTTCACTACTTCATTTAACATAGCAAGGAACATTTGCTGTATTTTAAACGGATAAGTGAATTTACAACCCTAGAACGAAGTCAGCGGCGCGTCCTGCAATCATCATTGTCGGTGCATTTGTATTGCCCGACACCAACGCGGGCATGACGGAACAGTCCGCAATTCGCAGGTTATCAATTCCATTCACTCTCAATTCAGGGTCAACAACGGCACTTGGACTATCCCCCATGCGACACGTCCCCGCTGGGTGAAAAATAGTGCGCGCATGTTTGCGAATTGCATCATCAAGCGAGTTGGAACCGACGCGCGTATCAATAGATGGACCGGGCCAGACTTCCTCGCCTATGACATCATGCAAATCAGCTTGATCAAAGATTTCGCGCGCCAGCCGGATGCCGCGCCTGAGCGTATCAAGATCACTCGGATCCTGCAGCATACGTGCTTCAAAGCGCAGATCATCTTGCGGATCAGAGGATGCCAAAGTCAAACGACCGCGTGATCTAGGGCGCATCGTCATCGGGTGTACTTGCGCGGCGTGATACTCAAGCGGTGGTGTGCCCGGTGGCCCAGGTGCAAAAGGCGCAAAATTAAACTGAACATCAGCGCGCCCTGATCCTGAGGTATCAACACAAGCCCCAGCTTGCAGCAGGTTAGAGCCAAGTAAGCCACGTTTACCCATCATGAACTGCGCCCCATGCCACAGCGCGCGAAGCCCTTTATCCGCGCCGTACAGACCAAGCTTGCCATTCAAGCGACGGGTCACAGGCGTACCGACATGGTCTTGGAAATTCGCACCGACTTCGGGCGCATCATGGATCACGTCAATGCCAAAACGCGTTAGGATATCGGCAGGGCCAATTCCCGAAAGCATAAGTAGTTTTGGACTTTGAAAACTTCCTGCACTTAAAATGATCTCTCGCGTCGCTTTAAGTGTGACACGCGCACCATCCCGATCGCGCGCCTTGATCCCAGTCGCACGACGACCTTCAATCTGAATGCGCTCAACCGACATGTCTGTCAGCACAGTCAGGTTTTCACGCTCCAGTTCTGGTTTCAAAAAACATTGCGCAGCAGACTGTCGTTGGCCCTGATGCGCGGTCACTTGATACCACCCTACCCCGTTTTGCTGTGCCCCATTGAAATCATCAGATTGCGCAACGCCGCAAGCAACAGTCGCGTCGATCAATTTTGCAGAGATCGGGTGTTGCGGCGTTGGTGTTGCGACAACCAAGCGCCCCTCTGTGCCGTGAAAATCGTTCTTGAATGCTGTATTCGCTTCTTGCCGCTTAAAGACAGGTAAGACGTCTTTGTAGGACCACCCTTTGCATCCGTGTTCTTGCTCCCAATCATCATAGTCACGCGCTTGGCCGCGCATGTAGATCATACCATTCACAGAACTACCGCCACCCAACACGCGCCCTTGCGGGACTGGAAAGGGCAAATCATCCAAAGTTGGATCGGGTTCAGAGACAACCACTTCCGCGTCTTGCGATTGAAGTGCTTTGAAAAATGTCGCGGGGATGTGAACCCATGGATTCACATCTTTTCGACCCCGCTCAATCAACGCGACAGACGCATCACTGCGCGCCGCTAACTCTGCCCCCACAACACATCCGGCGGCACCTCCTCCAACGATAATGTAATCAAACTCTGTTTTCATACTTTGACGTTGCACTGACACATGCGCTGGATCAAGCTTAGGATATTCTCTTCTCTCCCCGCGCAATATCCCTTACGCTTTTCCAAAACAGCTTTTTGGGAGATCATTTATGCGTGTAGCACTCACTGGCGGCGCCACTGGAATTGGCGCAGCGGTCGCCGCAAAGCTTAAAGCCGCGGGCCATCATGTGACGGCGTTTGATATCGGTGATCCTGGGCCAAATGCGGATCACTGGGTCAAGACCGACCTGAGCGACCCTGTGTCTATTGCCCAAGCGCTAGACGCAGCCGAGGGTCCGTTCGATGCGCTGATAAACAATGCTGGACTGCCCCCACGCGAAGGGCTCGCTGAATTGGTACTTAAGGTGAATTATCTTGGGCTTTGTGCTTTTCTGGATGGCATGCTCGACAAACTTGCGAGCGGTGGAACCATCGTGAACACCGCCTCGCGCGCTGGGGCTGGCTGGCGTGATAACCTTGATCAAGTTAAAGCTTTGAAGACGATTGGCCATGATGATGTTGCAGGTTTTATTGCAGACCAAAATATGGATGCGACCCGCGCCTATAATCTGTCCAAAGAAGCGGTAATCGTGATGACTATGGCACGCGCAGAAGAAATGACCCGTCGTGGTTTGCGCATGAATTCCGCTAGCCCTGCTGCTGTCAGCACAGGAATATTGGATGATTTCATCACCGCATTTGGCGAAATAGTTGCCAAGAATATCGCACGCGCTGGTCGCGCAGGTCTGCCCGACGAAGCAGCTGACGTGATCATCTTCCTAGCCTCACCCGAAAGCGCGTGGATCAAAGGGCAAGATATCGTCATTGATGGCGGCATGAGCGCGATGGCGATGTCCGACGCTTTGGAACTGACCTAAGCTCCTTGCATTTGTGCCAATGCCTGCTTGCGAAAATCAGTGGGCGATTGCCCCGTCGTTTCGCGAAACGCTCGGTTGAAAGGCCCAAGGGAGCTAGACCCAACGTCAAACGCAATCTGAAGGATTGTTTCTTCGGACGCTTCCGGCGCTTGCAAGCGCTTGATCGCCGCATCAATGCGCGCACGGTTAATGAAACTCGCAAAATTGCGGTGCCCCAAGCCACGATTGATCGCTTTGCGCACTTGATGCTCAGGCGCGCCGACCTTTTGGGCAAGGCTACCGACAGTTAATCCCTCGACCTGCCAAACACCTTCGTCCATCGCTTCAAGAATGCGGCGGACCAGCGCTGTTTGCTCCGTCGAACGTTCTTGTGGCGTTGGTTTGCCAGCAGCGTCCGGCACGGTTTCCCCCGGCCAATTGCTCAAGTTCGCTTTGAGCGCCCAAATCGCAAAAGTGGTTAGGAAAAACCAAAACACCGTGGATTGTGCCAGCGCAATATTGGTCGACTGAAACCCTTTCAAAGGTGTCGATGTGATGGCTTGCACCATTGAGTAAACGAGCAGGAATGCTGACATCAAAGGTCGCAAACGACGGCGAGCGTCTTGTAGGTCGCCCCGTGCAGAATACAAAATAAGCGTCAGCAAAGCCAAAAAGTGAAGGGCCGCATAAGCGCTCAAAAACGGAGTAATCTGAGGCCATAATGGTACTGACAAAAAGGCCACATTGATCAGCACAGCGGACCCGAGCCAAAGCTATCTATATCGCTTTTCATCAAGAAAAATCGTGAGCGCAAATCAAGTGATGCCCAAAGCACCAAGCGTTCCTATAATTTTCAGCACCCAAACGACATCAGCCGATACCCCAGCACTTTCAACTAGGTGGCTCTAGCGTTTTGCTGTTGATGCAATCGCGAGGAGAGTCCATGCAAACTGCGCTTCACGCGCGATGCGACTGAGCCAGATGAGAACAGTCAATATCAAAATCGTTCCAAGGACTGATCCACGAACCGCAAAATCAAGTATGTCTAAATCCAAACGCGCCCCCAGGCTACATACCTACATGATGCCCAAAAACGCGTGTTTGTCTAGATTTATGGCGTTTCTGACACAGCCCTTAAGCAGGCACTTCTGCACCCTGTGTTGAGGCGTGCGTTGCGGCGTGGCGCTTCATCGCTGCGTGAATAACGAAGCCCATTTGCGGCTCTACCTTCATCAACAGCGCTGCAAGCCAGCCAGGGATACGGGTTACACGCTGCATGCCAATCGCCGAACGAAAACCTTCAATCCCGAGCGAGCATAACGGCGAAGCGACAAGATCCTCGATACGTACATCAAACCGCTGACGTGCTGTAAGCAGATCACGCGCTGTGCTTTTAACAAGATCCCACTCCTGACGAACTGTACGACGCTCTGCCCAGCTCGCTTTTGCGCGCTCCATCGCTTCAAAAGGATCACTGCAAGACGCATGATAGCCGCACTTTTTCGTCGGCGTGAAGACCATCCAAAGCAACTCACTTTTAAGCGTCACTGCGCGGTAAGCCGCCATCTGACCATCATCAGAAGTTACTTTGTTTCCACGATCAAAATATAGCAGCACCCAATCTGCTTTGGTGAAAACCATCTCCGTGCTGTGGGATAAAATCTCTTGATCAATCAAGGAGGTCATCTGACGCTGTTTTGCAAGCTGAAGGCGGGCGGCTGTGTGTGTAATTTTTGTCATGGTCATCATCCTGTTGCGTTGGGTCATGTGTTGTTTTGAAAAGTGATGACCTCTTCTCGCTAACACCCGACCTCAACACGCGCCGTTTTTCGAAAAAGCGCGGTTTTTTCCAGAAATGACGCGGTTTTTTCAGAATCGACGATGATTTCCCCGAAGGTGAAGCAATGGAGCCTCGTTGATCCCCTAACGACCCGGATTCGAAACACGACAGAAATATCCGGCGATAGCTACGTCGAGCGCTTGGCTAAAGTCGATATACAAATCATCAGACAAGTGTCTGCACGGCACCTGCAAACATTAAGCTTTCACGAAACAAAAGACCTTAACGTATCGCGTTCTTTTTCTCAGCTTGACTGCGAAGTCCGCTTTTTTGTCAGATCGATTTGCTTTTGGCGCTCGCGAAAGCGCGCTTTATCCTGCTCAGTGGTCTCGTCAAAGCACTGATGACAGGACACCCCAAGCTCGAAGCCATCCCGCTTGACGTCTTCTGGCATAATCGGACGTCGACATCCGAAACACATCTGATGCGGTCCAACTTCCAATCCGTGCCCAACAGAAACACGGCCGTCAAAAACGAAGCATTCGCCGTTCCAGGTCGACTCTTCTTGCGGCACGTTTTCAAGGTACTTCAAGATGCCGCCCTTCAAGTGGAAAACGTCCTCAACACCCTGGCTTTTTAGATAGCTGGTCGATTTTTCACATCGAATGCCGCCCGTACAAAACATAGCGATGCGCTGGTTCTCGAAGCGTTTTTTGTTTTGCTCCCACCACGCAGGAAATTCTCGAAAGCTCTTGGTTTTGGGATCAACAGCTCCTTCGAACGTGCCAATCGCCACTTCGTAATCATTGCGCGTATCTATTACGACAACATCATCGGCGTTAATGAAATCGTTCCAGTCCTCGGCTTCAACGTACTGGCCGACCGCCCCCCGCGGATCAACATCGGGTTGACCCATTGTTACGATTTCCTTCTTCAGTCGAACCTTAAGCTTACTGAAGGGTTCATCAGGGCTTTCACTAAGCTTCCATTCCAAGCCAGAAAATTCGGGACGCGATTTCAGGAATTTCAATAGTTGATCTATGGACGCCTGTGACCCTGCAACGGTGCCATTGATCCCCTCACGCGCAAGCAACAGCGTACCTTTGATCTGCAGGCTCTCGCATTTATTGCGAACCAACGTCTGCATTGCAGGCAGGTCGGTGATTGGGGAAAAGTGATAGAGCGCGGCTATAGT
>JAHEGL010000429.1 GCA_024645145.1 Planktotalea sp. | reverse complement strand
CTGGGCTGACGGTGTTCCTTTAGGGGACAACGATGCAATTGATGATGCGGGACATGATCGTAGCGTGTTGGCATCGCGCGTTTTGGAACTGTTTTTGAAACATGCACTACGCGACGGATATTTTCACGCGGATATGCATCAAGGTAACCTGAAGGTGGCGGCAAACGGTGACATCATTGCTTATGACTTTGGGATCATGGGCCATATCGATGAATACACGCGCCGCGTTTATGCGGAAATACTCTTCGGCTTTATTCGTCGCGACTATAAGCGCGTCGCTGAGGTGCATTTTGAAGCGGGTTATGTGCCTGCTGATCGCGATGTCGAGGAATTTTCTCGTGCGCTTCGTGCTGTAGGCGAACCGATTTTTGGCATGGACTCAACGCATATTTCGATGGGTCGATTGCTGAATTACTTGTTCGACGTGACAGAACGGTTTGGCATGGAAACGCGTACAGAGCTCATTTTGTTGCAACGCACGATGGTTGTTGTTGAAGGTGTTGCGCGTTCGCTTGATCCGTATATGAATATTTGGCAAGTCGCGCGCCCTGTTGTGGAAGAGTATATCAAGGGCAGCATTGGCCCTGCAGCTGTTGCCCGAGATTTGGGTAAAACAGCGAAAGTTCTCGCAAGATTTGGCCCACGACTTCCCGCGCTTGTGGAAGAGGCGTTGATCAGACAAGCAGGCGAAGTTCCAGTCAACGAAGCTAACAAAACACGCAGTCGAAGCGTTTGGTTCGGCGCTGGCAGCGTTATTGGTGCCGCCGTTTTGTTAGTCATTCAATGGGCTTGGTCTTAATCGACATTTCGCAAAGCAGAGACTTCACTTGGTGAGACAGAGACGCCACCGTCCAGAACTAGGAGAGTTTCACCGTCTTGTATGACGGCTTCGCGGACACGATTATAACGGGTCGCTGGAACAGTTGATTGTAAAGTACCGCCTTTGAAGCCTTCGATACTGAATGCATAGGTATCAGAAGGTGCGACTGAGCCTTCTACAAACTGCCCGTCCCAAGTTAAATCGGTTCCGGAGAGTGGGATGTTAAGCCTTGTTGCGATTTCTCCCGATCCGTCACTAATGACTAGAATACGTTGATCAAAATCATCGGGTTCTGGCGTTACCAGTTCAATTGGCGTGCCGTCGAATGCCGCCGTGTTGCCAGCCCTAACCTCCATTCCAACCCATTGGCCGAGCGCGCCAATCCCACCGCCCGCCATGCTGCTGCTGAGCGCACTTAGCAAATCAACGTTCTTCGGATCGCTTGATGGTGCATCCAAGTTTGTGAAAGGCGATGCGGTTGCAGGGCTGCTTATCACTTTACTCAATTTTGTGATGGGTTTGATAATGGGCACGGTCGTCCATGGTATGCCAATTGGCCAAGCGTTTGAAACTTATGCGATCCTTACCGTCGGTGATGGTCTCGTATCGCAAATCCCTGCAGTCATCATCTCTATCGCTGCGGCACTTTTGTTGGTGCGCGGCGGCGCGATTGGCTCAACCGATCTGACGCTTTTCGCCCAATTAGGTAAACATCCTGCTGCCTTGTTAACTGTTGGTCTTTTGATGGTGCTATTTGCGTTAGTACCAGGACTGCCAATCATCCCGTCCCTTCTCGGGGGCATCGCCCTTTTGGCTGCAGCTTGGGTGATGCATCGCAAGGCAGATAGTAGCGAAACTGCTGTTTTAAAGGCAGAAGATACGACCGTGCCTGCCCAGGAAGAGACGATGGCGGACATTTTAGATGTGGGCGATATCCGCGTACAATTTGCGCCAGATTTAGTTGATATGGTTCTGGATCCTGGAACTGGACTGGATGCGCGGATTCGAAATATGCGACTTCACGTCGCGAAAGAATTCGGGCTCGTCATGCCTGAAATTCGACTTACCGATGATCCCAGTTTGCCGGCGGGGCTTATCGCATCAACATTCATGGCGTTGAGCAAGCGATGGGCGTTTTGCAATCAGATCGTTTGCTGGCGCTTGTTGAGGAGCAAAGCAAACAAGAACAGCCTGATCTTGTGAGCGAACCTGTGTATGGTGCGCCTGCCATCTGGATTGATCCTGCAGCACAAGAAAAAGCCGCCTTGTCTGGCCAAACAGTTGTGTCACCGTGCGAAATCTTGGCGACACCTATATTAGAGAGTCTGCGAAAGAATCTAAGCAGATTGCTTACATTTAAGTCACTTCAGCGACTTCTCGACGAGCTGGTCAACTTGACAGACACTCAGCGTGGGGATGCTAACCGAAAATTGCTTGATGAGTTGGTGCCTGAAAAGTCCCGCTTGATGTGTTGCATTCGGTTCTAAGGCTATTGTTGGCGGAACAAGTTTCGATCCGCAACCTGCCAATTATCATCGAAACGGTTGCGAAATTGCGGGCTATTCATTCAAG
>JAHEGL010000425.1 GCA_024645145.1 Planktotalea sp. | reverse complement strand
CCGGATGATTTCGTCCTGCTAACCAATCACGCGCCAGAGTACATGAAGCTGTTTATAGATACGGGATTATACCGAGATGCGCCGATGGTACGTTGGGCGCTCAATAATGTTGGCGCGTGCAGCTGGGGCTATTTGTGGGATGAAATGGCGCGCGGCACGATCAGCAATGAATTACCTGAGCTTTAGTGGCTTTTCATTCAAAGGGCTCATCCACCAACTTTCATCGAATGCAGGTGATCAATATACTAAAAGTCAGGCTACCTACGGGGCACAACAAGCTGGGGCTTGTTGAATTTTTACTGTCTGGCATAGCACTTTATCGAATTCCGCCAATAAATTCTGTTTTGCTACAACCAACAAAAAACCGCCGTGCGAAATCAATCACACGGCGGTTCTTTAGGTCAAAAAAATATGAAAAGCCCTTAGCCCTTCATTGTTTTCGCTACCTCGGCTGCGAAGTCTTCTTCAACTTTTTCGATGCCTTCGCCAACTTCAAGACGCACGAAAGATGCGATCTCAACGCCTGCTTCTTTCGCCGCTTCACCAACCGTCAGATCAGGGTTCACAACAAAAGCTTGGCCCAAAAGTGTGCTCTCCGCGAGCCACTTCTTCATACGACCAACGATCATCTTTTCGATCACTTGCTCAGGCTTGCCGGACTCGCGTGCGATATCCATCTGAACTTGCTTCTCTTTTTCAACGATTGCTGGGTCCAGATCCGCCTCGGACAAAGCTGCTGGGTTTGCCGCCGCGATGTGCATCGCAACCTGCTTGCCGAACGCTTCGTTGTCTGCGGACAGACCAACCAAAACGCCGATCTTGCCCATGCCAGTTGCCGCCGCGTTGTGCACATAAGACACAACTGCTGGTGCATCGACCGCAGCCATGCGGCGCAGGGACATGTTCTCACCGATTGTCGCGATCTTGTCTGTCAGCACTTCAGACACAGGCTTGCCGCCCATATCTGCGCCGGCCAGCTCTTCTACGGAAGTCGTGCCCATTGCGACAGCGGCGATCCCGCCAACCATCTCTTGGAATTCGGCGTTCTTACCAACGAAGTCCGTCTCGGAATTCACCTCGACCGCAACGCCTTTGCGGCCTTCAACAGCAACGGCCACAAGACCCTCTGCCGCTGTACGGCCGGATTTCTTTGCCGCTTTCGCAAGGCCTTTGGTGCGCAGCCAATCGATTGCTGCTTCCATGTCGCCGTCAACTTCTGTGAGCGCTTTTTTCGCGTCCATCATGCCTGCGCCGGATGTGTCGCGCAGTTCTTTAACCATGGCTGCTGTGATTGCCATTTTCATATCTCCTAGAATGGGGAAAACGAGGGCGGGGTGGTCCCTGCCCTCGCTCAATAAAGGCTTAGAGCTTAGCTCGCTGATGGCGCTTCAGGTGCTGCTTCTGCAACAACTTCTTCCATTGGCGCTTCTTCCATCGCACCAAGGTCAACACCAGCGGCACCAAGCTGAGCGGACATACCGTCAAGCGCTGCGCGAGCTGCGAGGTCTGTGTAGAGCGCGATTGCGCGTGCCGCGTCGTCGTTACCTGGGATGATGTAGTCGATACCGTCTGGGGAGCAGTTCGTGTCAACAACAGCCACAACAGGAATGCCGAGCTTGTTGGCTTCTGCGATTGCGAGCGCTTCTTTTTTCACGTCAATGACGAAGATAAGATCAGGAACACCGCCCATTTCGCGGATACCGCCGAGGGACGCCTGAAGTTTACCTTGATCGCGTTCCATGCCGAGGCGCTCTTTCTTGGTCAGACCTTCGAAGCCTGTCTCGAACTTCTCGTCGATGGACTTGAGGCGGTTGATGGACTGGGAAACAGTTTTCCAGTTTGTCAAAGTGCCACCCAACCAACGGTGGTTCATGTAATACTGTGCGCACTGCTCTGCGGCCGCGGCAACAGGCGCTGCGGCCTGACGCTTTGTGCCAACGAACAAGATACGGCCGCCCTTAGCGACAGTGTCACGGATCGCGTTCAACGCTGCATCGAGCATTGGAACCGTCTGTGTCAAATCCATGATGTGGATGCCGTTCCGCGCGCCGTAGATGAACGGACCCATACGTGGGTTCCAACGCTGCGTTTGGTGGCCGAAGTGTACGCCTGCTTCAAGCAGTTGGCGCATGGTGAACTCTGGAAGAGCCATGTCGTTTTCCTTTTCCGGTTTCGCCTTGGTGGGGGTGATGAACGAATGTTCAAACCGGCGGACCACTGCGAGGATTTCTCCCCCGAGAGCCCATCCCCACCTGCGGGATTTAGTAGGCCGCATTTAGGACACGCGCGCGCATTGTTCAAGTGCTTTTATTCTTGTGCGGTCACACGCAAAATTGCAGTCCCGCGACTGCCATCTGTTATCTGTGCTAAGGCCGCTGTTTCGTTCGCTGTAGC
>JAHEGL010000416.1 GCA_024645145.1 Planktotalea sp. | reverse complement strand
TGCAGCCGACCTTATCCATGGCCTCCAAAAGAGCGATGCTGCCTGAGACGTTGGTATCGTAATATGCGAGCGGTTTCTGAGTAGATTCCTCAACGGCTTTAAGCCCTGCAAAATGGATAACGGCATCAGGCACAAATTCCGCCATTGCCTGGTTTAAAGCGCTGGCATCACACATGTCGCCTTCAACAATCGCAAAATCCGACTGTGCAAGTTGCTTGACCCGCTCCAAGGATTTGGGCGAGCTGTTTGAGTAGTTGTCAAAGGCCAGAACCTCGTGGCCCTTGCGTAGCAACTGAACAAGAGTGTGCGAGCCGATAAACCCCGCGCCGCCGGTTACAAAAACACGCATCTATCGGTTCTCTTGCAGAGGAAGTAACTGCGCGGTTTCCAGTGCATTGCGAATGAAGGCACCGTTGGCTTTTGGGGTGAACATACTGCGTCGCTCCAATAAATAATCTGACAGCTCTACGCCGAATGAGGGGTCAGAGCAAAGTCTCCAAACGATCTCGTCGGCGTCCTCTTGCGTATCAAAAAGGCCAGGGTACTCAGCTCCAAGCTGTTCCTCTCGCACCAAATTCCTTTGTGAAACAACAGGCGTGCCAACGGCCATTGAATCAAGGATTTTCCCAGATCCCAAATAGCTTGAATCAGCGCACTCCTGACCAAGAGTGGCAAGGCAAGCAGATAACAAAACTGGCATTTTTGTATAGGGTACTTTGCCAAGATCAAGGCTTCCCACTGGAATAGGGGCCCCGTTCTGGATGTGCCCTGCAAAACCACACAGAACGGGGCGTGAGCCCTCTGCGCGGTCTTGGGCGCGCTGGATTGATGTCATTAAGGTTTGTGGAATAGTTTCTTCTGTCACCCTCCCAAAAAAACCAAAGACCTGAGCGCCCGTTGTCATTGCACGCCCCTCAAAACGGTCTTGCGCGGGAATGTCGCGCAAAAACAGTTCATCAATGGACTGTCGAATATTAATAACTTTTGTCGAAACGCTCCATGTTCTCGGATACCATTTTGACATAAAGGGGTTGTTTTTTGACACGCCGCTTTGTGTGGTCAACAGATCTTCCCAAACCTGCGTTGTCACAATTAAAGCATCTGCAATCGCAAACATCTCTGCATCATAAGGAAGCGCCAATGTCACCTTCGGATGTGGGAGTGACTTGAACAACTCAGCGTTGGCGCGCACGTAGTAAAGATCGTAATCTCGTGAAGGCGGATGCAAGCGATCTGGCACCGTCTCCAATGTGCCGTCCGCCAGAAGGAGATGATCATTATAATAGACATCTGCGAAGGTCATCAGAGCTTTGTAAAACCGCAACTCATTGATCATGTCTCCGCGGGTTGGATCAATGGAAGGCTTGTCGAGAAACTGAACAAAGATACGTGGTCGGATAGTATTACTCATGTGTCTACCCCTGCATGGACGCTTTGATGGACCGCCTGAACGTACTCAATCAACTCGGGGCCGGCCACCGAGGCATCATAGGTTTTCAAGGTCTGCTCGCTTATGCTTGCGCGATAGGCTTCGCGATTGGTGCGCTGTGATTGCGCCAGAATGAATTGCGCGGCGTCCTGGGCTGTATCAAAGGCGGGAATGCCCGGGAACATGCTCTCCGGAGCGCCGAACTGCTTCATGAAGGGCCAGCGCCGCAATACAGGAATGATGCCGGTTGCCATGCCTTCTACGATACTTTCGTGACTGCCCTCACGACGACTGGTGGATAGGATATATCCAATCTTGGTGCGCCATGCTTCAACATCCCGAGTGAACGGGTCGATGATGACATTTTGCTTGAGCGGTTCAAGCTTGGCCAAGAATTCTGTTCTGTAGGCTTGCTCAAAATCACTGAGTGTTGCGTTCCAGGGCGTGCCCACAAGACGTAGCGTCCAGCGACTGTCCACCTCAATAAGGTGTTCCAGAATATCTAAAGCGAAAATGGGGTCTTTATTCCAATTGGAATACTGCATCAACCCAAGGGTGAACTGCGCCTCTTCAGACTTCTCGGATAGAGATAGATGCTGAAGTAGGCGAATGTTCTGGATGACTTTGGTTTTCTCAAGCGCAAGTCCGGGTTCACAAAACCCGTTCAGGAAAACTTCTCTGATGTGGTCGGCAATAAAGATTGCGCCATCAATACGCTGCATATTGGTGAAGTAGGGGTTGGTTGTGAAGGCTTCATAACTGTGACACCGCACAACCAGCGCCTTATCGTCTGGCAAATATCGACTGCACCAGACTGCTGGAGCATTCCACCATTCCACGAAGACAACATCGCACCACTCGATCAAATCTGTGGCCCAAGGTGCCGCAGCTTCGAGCATCTCATACCCTTCTTTTTGCGGCGTCCTGAACGGGCCTGATGCATAAAGCATATCGACCATCGTGGGATGCTCAC
>JAHEGL010000410.1 GCA_024645145.1 Planktotalea sp. | reverse complement strand
CAACCGAAATGCTGGGCGTTTACGCGTCCAGCATTTTTTTGCCCATAGCTTAGACGGAGGCCTCTCTTTGACTGATCGTTTTAGATTGATTGGTGGCGCAGGATCGCCCTATTCCATGAAAATCCGCGCGCTTATGCGCTATCGCCGCATCCCGTTTGAGTGGATGTTACGCAACCATGTTGGCGATGAGGTGGCGCATGTAAAACCGCCCGTCATTCCAATTCTGCACAACCCGCAAGACGACTGCTATCGCAACGATTCCACACCGCTTGTCACCTATCTGGAAGAACAGGTTCCAACCCAGCGATCCGTGATCCCCGATGATCCGTGCGATGCGTTTCTGAGCTATCTGATCGAGGATCTGGCGGATGAATGGTTCACCAAAATCATGTTCCAGCATCGTTGGTTTGACCCAAAAGATGCGGATTTTTACGGCGACTACCTCGGCTGGTTTCTGAACGGACCAAATGAACCAGCTAAATTGCAAAAGGCAGCAGCGTTCTGGAAATCCCGCCAAGTGGAGCGGATGCCATTGGTTGGCGTCACCGCGCAAAACCAACCCGTTATTGAGCGCACATTTGCGAGTTTGATGCAGGTTTTGGAAACCATGCTGAATGAGCGGATGTTCTTATTCGGGGATCGCCCCAGTGTCGCTGATTTCGCCATATACGGGCAGTTGCAGCCGGGCATGTTCGCGCCCGGAGCGTCCGTTCAAATGCGCGATATGGCCCCGCATACCTATTGCTGGCTGATGCTGACAGAGGATTTATCGGGCTGGCACGGCACGAAATGGCGACAAGGTGGTTTGGCTGACCCCAGCATCGAGGCTTTGTTGCAGATCGCGGGCGACGCGATGTTGCCGTTTTACGCAGCCAATCTGTCGGCGCTGCAGTCTGGTGCGGATGAGGTAACGCTGGATATTTGGGGCACACAGTTCACGCAGGCGCCATTCAAGTATCAGGCGAAATGCTTCGCGGAACTGCGTCGCCGCTTTGCGCAACTTTCCGCAGCGGATTGTGACACCCTATCGCCTTTGCTTGAGAAGACAGGATGCCTGCATCACTTGGTATGATCGCAAACTCTTACTCTAAAAGCGCAAGTACCCCTGTGGGCTCTAAGATCGCGCGCACCAGATCGTGATCTTTGGCCTGCAGTTGGTTAAATTCTTCTCTGCTCCAACCAACGCATTTGGCCTGATAAGGGAACGGTGCTTGAACCCATGCGGCCCCATCTACAACCGCTTCAACCTCATCAAGCCCTGTCATCACAGCCTTGGCATTGGCGAGCATCACCGGCACATATGTGCGCCCTATTTCAGTAAAGAGCGCGATCAAAGTTTCGGGAAGAGCGTCCGCAGTGATCCAGTCTTCCTCCTTTGGCTCCAAACCAGAGAGATCTTCAACCATACTGGTCCATGCATGAATACGCGGTGTGTTTTCGACCACCCAATTCTGCGAGGTCGGGTCAAACAAAGCGAGACAAGACAGTTGCCCCATAAGAGCAAAATCCGTCGCCGATGGACGGGCACCGAAAACGTACTGATGATCGGCTAAATGCGCATCCAGCAATGTCGCGAACCGCTCGAAACTGTCAACGATAACGGGGCCTGTGGTTTCATTTGAACCCACCACCCCAAGCCTGCTGATCTGATGATTGGCAAAGGCCGTGGCCTTTTCTTTGGCTTGCTCTTTAGACAGGTTCTGATGTTGCCAAAACGGAATAATCGCACCTGCTTTTAAGATGTCCTCTGGGTTGGTCCAGCGATAATGGAACATCGCCTTGGTCAACCATTCGTCTGCGTAATCTTCGAACAGATAATCCAGAAACCGCATCACGGGGTTTGCAGGCACAGCGGAACGTTGCGCATGATCGGCCTCAAGCCGTCGGATGACCGGTGTTGAATCCAACATGACCTCTGGTTCGTCCGCACCTACATCAAAGTAGAACGTGGGCAGCAACCTCACCTTCGCTTTAGGCAAGTTTTCCGGTGCGCTACCCACATGATGCATCGCATAGGCCAATCGTCGATAACGCAGGAGCCCTGTCATCTTGCGTGTATAGGGTGAACCGGGAACGCCTAATAAGGTGATCATAGTGGGAGGTGTCCTTTTAAATATCTGGCAGCGTGCTTGCCCAGTTTAGATTAGATGATGAACTGGTCAATAAAATTAATGCAAATGCATTATTTTTATTGAATTCCACCTGAAACCGTTCTTCAATGCGTTCGATCAGACCGACAAAAAGGACAGCCCCATGAAAACGCGCATCACCGAGCTTTTTAACATCCAACATCCCATCATTCAGGGAGGGATGCATTATGTAGGCTTTGCCGAGCTGGCGGCAGCCGTTTCAAACGCGGGCGGGCTTGGCACGATCACAGGTTTGACCCAGAAAACACCCGAGG
>JAHEGL010000405.1 GCA_024645145.1 Planktotalea sp. | reverse complement strand
TCTGCAGAGGGGATTACCGAGGTATCAACCGTTCAAACAAACGCCGAAGGCATCGCGATGGTTCCTGTAAAATCAGGCTACACTTACCTGCTCGACAACGTGGTCTTGCGAGAACCGAGTGAAGCACTTGCAAAAGAAACAGGCGCAGTATGGGAAACGCTTTGGGCTGCATTAACTTTCGAGGTGCGTTAACCCCCTTGCGAGCCGGCTGCGCGCGCGGCACTAAGAACGCATGAACGACACACCAAATATCCTTTGCATCGGCTCCGTTCTTTGGGACGTGATCGGCCGATCCAGCAGTTCGATGCGCCAAGGCAGTGATGTCCCCGGACGCATCACACAATTGCCTGGTGGCGTTGCTTTGAACATCGCGATGACACTGCGCCGCTTTGGGCTAAGCCCTGCGTTACTTAGTACGGTTGGCCAAGACCCCGCAGGCGCACAGTTGATTACACGAGCCAAAGCGTTGGGACTGAATTGCGATTATCTTTATCGATCGGCTGATTTGCCAACAGATAAGTATATGGCTGTCGAGGGCGCGAATGGCTTGATTGCGGCAATCGCAGATGCGCATTCGTTAGAGGCAGCGGGCGAAAAAATCCTCGCACCTTTGCGAGACGGTACATTGGGGAGCCTTGACGCGCCCTACTCTGGCTTGATTGCGCTTGATGGCAATCTTACGCTATCGCTGCTCAGCAAAATTGCGAAAGATCCGCTGTTTGCAAAGTCTGATCTTCGAGTTGCCCCCGCATCCCCGGGCAAAGCAGAACGGCTGCGCCCGTTCCTAGATCAGACGCGTGCAACTCTCTATGTGAACCTAGAAGAAGCAGAATTATTGTGCCAAGCGACATTCGAAACGGCCACGGACGCCGTGCAAACCCTGATCGCACGCGGCGCTGCACGGGCACTGGTCACGGATGGTGTCAAACTCGCCGCTGAAGCCGATGCTGACGGTGTGCGCAAAGCCACGCCGCCGCAAGTCTTGGTATCGCGCGTGACAGGCGCGGGTGATACGTTTATGGCCGCACACATCAGCGCAGAACTCAGCGGCGTACCGCAACAAGATGCATTAGAACAAGCGCTGCAAGCCGCCGCGCGCTACGTTTCAGGAGAGACAACACATTGAGCCCCCTTCCCTTTATTTGCTCTGCTGCTGTGCAAGCCGCAAAAGACGCAGGCACGCCCATCGTCGCTTTGGAATCAACGATTATTACCCACGGCATGCCCTATCCACAAAACCTAGAAATGGCGCGCAAGGTTGAAGCAACGGTGCGCGCGGGCGGTGCAGAACCTGCGACAATCGCCGTGTTGGATGGTGTTTTGCATGTCGGATTAACCGACGAAGTATTGGAAAAGCTGGCGCAAACCAAAGGCGCAGCGAAGCTCAGCCGCGCCGATATGGCGGTGTGCATGGCGACAGGTCGCACCGGTGCCACAACCGTAGCGGCCACTATGATTGCTGCAAACTTTGCGGGCATTTCAGTTTTCGCAACCGGCGGTATCGGTGGCGTGCACCGCGGTGCAGAGCTTAGCTTTGACATATCAGCCGACTTGCAAGAACTTGCACAAACCTCAGTGACCGTGGTCGCAGCAGGTCCCAAAGCAATCTTGGATGTATCTAAAACACTGGAAGTGCTGGAAACATTGGGCGTTCCTGTGATTGCATTTGGCCAAGATGCTGTGCCGGCATTCTGGTCGTCGCAAAGCATTTACAAAGCCCCCTTGCGGCTGGACACGGCAACGGAAATCGCCAAAGCGCATAAAATGCGCGCACGGCTTGGGTTGCCCGGCGGACAGTTGATCGCAAATCCCATTCCCGCAAATGCAGAGATTGTGCGCGCCGAATTGGAACCTGTGATCGAACGCGCGCTCCAAGATGCGCAGACCCATGGAATCATCGGAAAATCTGTAACGCCCTATCTTTTGCAGCGCGTCTATGAGCTGACTGAAGGTCGTTCGCTCACGGCGAATATCGCGCTTGTGCTCAACAATGCAGCACTTGCTGCACAGATTGCATGCGAAATGGAGGACAATAAAGCGTAAGTGAGCGACCAGCCATTGTGCCTTTGCAAAGCTGCGCTTAACTAAGCGTCAATGATGTCTGGAATGATCCTATGAACACCCCTTTTGATGAGAAACCGCGCCGCCCTGGCCTGTTTGCTTCGCTGCGAGCGAGCTTTCTGACCGGATTGATTGTGATCGCCCCTGTTGGCCTGACGATCTGGCTAATTTGGTCGGTCATCGGCTGGATTGACGGTGTTGTTCTGCCGCTAGTGCCCTATGATTTCCAACCGGAAAAATATATCGGCATTAATCTACGCGGCATCGGCGTTATTATCTTTTTGCTCTTCACTATCGTCGTGGGCTGGCTGGCAAAGGGCCTGTTGGGGCGCTCGCTGATCCGCATCGCTG
>JAHEGL010000403.1 GCA_024645145.1 Planktotalea sp. | reverse complement strand
AGGTCGCACGCCCAATTGCACCGCACCTTTCGCAGCGATGGCCTCTAGGCCACTGCCTGCGCCACAAGGCAACAGGTTCATCTTTGGGCTGCCGATGAACTGCGCCACGAACACGTTATCGCCTAGGGCAGGCTTCATTCGATTGCAGCCAAGCCCGAGTGTCGGCCTGCCCAAGACGTCAATGCTTCGGAAATTGGTGTGCTTGGCTCGCAGGATTTTCTTTTGCCAAGATCGACATGTAAAAGCGTGGTATCGACTGTCGCGCAAAGAGTTTCACCTCGGGCAAATAGCCGTTGCAATAGCCGCATCTTTTTGCCAGCCCCAAAAAGAACCTGGGTCGTGATCTTCAGCCGGTTGCCTGCGTGTATCTCATCAAGATATAGTACTGTATTTTCGACCGTAAAATAACTGAAGCCAGATCCCACATACTCGGCGTCAGCTCCTATCATTTCCATAAATCTATCAGTTGCTTGCGCGGATGCCTCGACGTAGTGGGCTTCGTTCATGTGACCGTTGTAATCTGTCCAGCTTTCGGGAATTATGCGTTCAACGGTTATCGGAATTTCCTGTTCGACGGGTTGCGGAAGTGTAGTCTTGTGCTTGTTAATCACCTCTCCAACGCCGCTTTTGGTCTTTTTCAGCGCGCGCATCATTCCGACAAGATTGTCATCGCGAAGCCGTTCCAAATTTCGAATGCTCATATGGCCCGATTGCGCGTCAGACTGATCTGCGATCAGATCGATCAGCTCATCATTGAACTCAGGCACATTCATCAGCTTTGTCCAAGGCCATTCAAGGGCCGGCCCGAACTGCGCCAGAAAGTGCTTCATCCCAGCTTCGCCGCCGGCGATCCGGTAGGTCTCAAACAGACCCATTTGGGCCCAACGCAAGCCGAACCCGATGCGGATGGCCTCGTCCAGCTCCTTCGTCGTGCAAATGCCATCCTTGATCAGCCAAAGCCCCTCACGCCACACGGCTTCCAGCAGCCGGTCGGCAATATGCGCGTCGATTTCCTTGCGCACGATCAGGGGATACATCCCAAGCTTTCCAAGTAGGTCAGCGGCGCGATCACAACTTTCGGGTTCGCCAACGAGCTCTACAAGCGGAAGCAAATAGACCGGGTTGAAAGGATGCGCGACAAAGACCCTCGCCCCTTTCTCTGTCAATTCAGATGGCTTGAACCCGGATGTCGAGGAACCGATCAACGCGTCCGGCCGCGCATGCTTTGTCAGCTAGCCATGAACTTTATGCTTGAGATCTAGACGCTCTGGTACACTTTCTTGGATCCAGTCCGCGTCGGTCACGGCCTCTTCCAAATTGTCAAAAAAGATCAGCGCGCCCTCTGGCGGTAAAGCACGGTCGTATAGACTGGGCAAAGCGCGCCGGGCATTGTCCACGACCTCGGTGATCTTGCGTTCGGCCTCCGGGTCAGCGTCAAATATGTGAACGTTCCACCCGTTCAAAAGGAAGCGTGCCACCCACCCGCCTCCGATGACACCACCCCCAACAACTGCTGCAATACGCGCCATCATTCGGCGGCCCGCACAGATGTAGGTTCACGCTTGGTCAGGCCTAACCGGTCACGGACGGCATCTGGCCTAACCACGTTTGCACCTATATTTTCAATCACAGTGACAGCCCGTTCAACCAATTGGGCGTTGGTCGCGAGCACGCCCTTTTCGAGAAAGAGGTTGTCTTCAAGACCGACCCGGACATTTCCGCCTGCAAGCACGGCCGCTGCCGCATAGGGCATTTGATCACGGCCAAGGCTAAAGGCAGACCAAGTCCAATCGGGCGGCACATTGTTCACCATGGCCATCAACGTGTTCAGATCGTTGGGTGCCCCCAAGGCACCCCCATGCAAAGTTGAACAAGCGCCGGCGAAGCAAGAACACCTTCTTTCACCAATTGCTTGGCAAACCAAAGATGTCCGGTATCAAATGCCTCGATTTCAGGTTTGACGCCGAGTTGAGTCATCATCGTTCCCATGGCGCGCAGCATGCCGGGCGTGTTGGTCATCACGTAATCTGCTTCCGCGAAATTCATCGTGCCGCAGTCCAATGTGCAAAGCTCTGGCAGGCATTCCTCGATATGGGCCATTCGCTCACGCGCTCCGATCATATCTGTGCCCTGCGCGTTTAGGGGCAACGGCGTCTCTGTTGAGCCAAAAACCATCACCACCCATCCCGGCGGTCAGATTGAGAACAACGTCAACCTCGGCGTCGCGTATCCGGTCGGTCAATTCCCGGTAAAGAGCCAAGTCACGCGACGGCGCACCTGTTTCCGGATCACACACGTGGCAATGCACAACGGCTGCACCAGCCTTGGCAGCATCAATCGCGGACTCCGCGATTTGCTTTGGACTGCGCGGGACGTGGTGGCTTTTGTCCTGGGTCACCCGATCCCGTAACGG
>JAHEGL010000398.1 GCA_024645145.1 Planktotalea sp. | reverse complement strand
TGCAAAGAGTATTACCTATTATGAGCATTGCTCTCATTATTCTTGCCGCTGGCAAGGGCACACGCATGAAATCAGATTTACCCAAGGTTTTGCACGAAATTGCGGGCGCACCGATGTTGGTTCACGCGATGAAAAGTGGTGCAACGCTTGAGCCCGAAAAAACCATCGTTATTGCGGGCCACGGTGCCGAACATGTCAGCAAAGCCAGCGCTGGATATGATGAGACTGCTGAGGTCGTTCTACAGACTGAACAGCTCGGCACAGCTCATGCGGTCGGACAGGCCAAAGACACGCTTGCCGGTTTTGCGGGCGACGCTTTGGTGCTTTATGGCGATACACCTTTCATCAGCCCAGACACATTAGAACTTATGATCGATGCGCGCGCTGGCCATGATGTTGTAGTACTTGGCTTTGAAGCTGCTGATCCGGGCCGCTATGGCCGTTTGGTCATGCAAGGTGACAACCTCGCCAAGATCGTTGAGTTCAAAGATGCAACTGATGAAGAGCGCGCCATAACGCTTTGCAATAGCGGTGTTATCTGTGCGAAGTCTGATGTCTTGTTTGATTTGATTGATGCTGTTGGCAACGACAATGCTTCCGGCGAGTATTATCTCACCGATATCGTCGAAATCGCACAACAAAAGGGTCTGAGCGCGACATCAGTTACTTGTGATGAAAGTGAAACGCTTGGCGTAAACTCTCGTGTTCAACTTGCTGAAGCAGATGCGATCTTTCAGACAAAAGCCCGCCTCGCACTTATGGAAGCTGGGGTCACGCTTCATGCACCAGACACAGTATATTTGTCTCACGATACGCATATCGGTCCAGACACAATCGTCGAACCCAACGTGGTGTTCGGCCCTGCTGTTACAGTTGAAAACGGCGCACA
Organism: Planktotalea sp.; assembly: GCA_024645145.1. Taxonomy (GTDB): domain Bacteria; phylum Pseudomonadota; class Alphaproteobacteria; order Rhodobacterales; family Rhodobacteraceae; genus Planktotalea. The sequence goes on along the minus strand of JAHEGL010000398.1, from coordinate 1,525 downwards.
TATTCGTGCGTTTAGCCATTTGGAGGGCTGCCATGTCAGCCGCGGCGCTGTCGTTGGCCCCTACGCGCGGCTTCGTCCCGGAACCGAACTTGCTGAATTCACCAAAGTCGGCAACTTCGTCGAGATCAAAAACGCAGTGATTGATGAAAACGCCAAGGTAAACCACCTCACCTATGTGGGCGACGCCCATGTTGGTGCGCGTGCCAACATTGGTGCGGGCAGTGTGACGTGTAACTACGACGGCGTCATGAAGCACCACACAGAAATCGGCGCTGATAGCTTCATTGGTTCTGGCACGCTGCTGGTTGCTCCAGTGTCCGTTGGTGCAAATGCTATGACAGGTAGCGGATCAGTCATCACTCAAAATGTGCCCGACGACGCTTTGGCGATCGGACGTGCACGTCAGGCAAACAAACTCGGCCTCGCAGTCAAATTGTTCGATATATTAAAGAAAAAGAAATTAGAAAACCAAAAAGGAGAGGCATAATGTGCGGAATTATAGGGGTGCTCGGCCAACACGAAGTCGCACCCACTCTCGTCGAAGCGCTTAAACGCCTTGAATATCGCGGCTATGACAGCGCAGGCATCGCAACTGTAAACGATGGTGTTTTGGACCGTCGCCGTGCTGTTGGCAAACTCGTGAACCTTTCTGATCTTTTGGTCCATGAGCCACTCGCTGGCAAATCTGGCATTGGCCACACACGTTGGGCCACGCACGGCGCGCCAACAACCGACAATGCCCACCCGCATCAAGCCGGTCCTGTCGCTGTCGTCCACAATGGGATCATCGAAAACTTCCGCGAGTTGCGCGAAGAACTCGCAAGCTACTGCATTAATTTTGTAACGGAAACAGATACAGAAACCGTCGCGCTGCTCGCACAACACTACATGCGCGAAGGCATGAGCCCTTCGGACGCTGCCGAAAAAACCATCTCACGTCTTGATGGCGCTTTCGCATTGGCGTTCTTGTTCGAGGGCGAAACAGACCTGATGATTGCCGCGCGTAAAGGCTCCCCGCTTGCGATCGGTCATGGGGCAGATGAGATGTATATCGGCTCAGATGCTATCGCCCTCGCCCCTTTAACCAATCGTATCACCTACTTAGAGGAAGGCGACCGCGCCGTTCTGACACGCAATAGTCTGACTGTCTGGGACGCGGAGGGTCATCAGGTTGGCCGTGAAATGCGCGTTATCAAGATTGATACAGCCAAAGTCGATAAGGCTGGGTTTGATCACTACATGGCGAAAGAAATTGCAGAGCAGCCAGGCGTCGTTGGCGCGGCCGTGAACAGCTATCTGCCAGCTGGCGGGAATGCCGTTGAACTCCCCGGTGGCAACATAGATTTCACTAAGATCGAGCGCCTCACAATGGTCGCTTGTGGTACCGCGTTTTATGCGTGTCTCACTGCGAAATACTGGTTCGAAAAACTTGCGCGCATCCCTGTTGAGGTCGATGTAGCGTCTGAGTTCCGCTATCGTGAACCTCCTATTCCTGCGCAAACTGCGGCCCTTTTCGTGAGCCAAT
>JAHEGL010000392.1 GCA_024645145.1 Planktotalea sp. | reverse complement strand
ACGGTTATGACTTCGCCCAGCGCTCTTTCAATATGGGTGAGGGATCGGATTACGACGGTCTATATAACCGATTTGTTATTAAAGCCTTCATCCCTATCGGCTTTGGGTTGATGTTTGTGGCCGGGGTCGGATTGACCCTTCGTAGCCTGCGCGCCCTGTTCAAACCTCAAAAGGCCGCGACTGATGATTGAGCATATTATCCCGCTTCTGATGGTTGTCTGCCTGTTGATCGGCATATTCAGCGGCTATCCTGTGACCTTTGTTTTAGGCGGCGTTGGCATCCTCTTTGCCTTTTTCGGCGGCCTGCCTTTTGCGTTCCTCAAGATCGGGGTGTCTCGCATTTATACGGGCGTGATTGAAAACTGGTTGCTTCTTGCTGTGCCCCTCTTTGTGTTCATGGGTGCGATGCTGGACAAATCAGGGCTTGCGCAGAACCTGCTGTATTCCTTGGAGCGCGCATTGGGGCGCAAACGGGGTGGTCTGGCAATCTCTGTCGCTCTTTTGGGGATTTTCATGGCCGCCAGTACAGGTATCGTCGGGGCGTCGGTTGTGATGCTCAGCACCCTGGCTCTGCCAATTATGCTTAAAGAAAACTACAAACCGGAACTGGCCGTGGGAACAATTGCCGCTTCGGGTACATTGGGGATCCTGATCCCGCCTTCGATCATGTTGGTGCTGGTTGGCGATATCCTGCAAATCTCAGTCGGAGAGCTATTTCTTGGGGCGATTGTTCCCGGCCTTGTTCTTGGAGGCCTATACATTGGCTACATTGTATTTGTTGCCCTCACCAAGCCGAGCCACACCCCGGTTTCGACGGTACGACCGGCTGAGGGTTCTCTGGCGCTTGCTCTGCTGCGGGATTTGTTTGCGCCACTGGTGCTGATCCTGACCGTTCTGGGATCAATCGCGACCGGCACAGCCACCCCAACAGAAGCCGCCGGACTTGGGGCAATTTGCGCGATGGTCCTTGCCGCTTTCAACAGAAAGTTGACATTCCGCACTTTGTCCGGATGTGTCCGTGAGACGGGGAATACTTCGGCAATGATCCTCGGCGTACTCGTGGGCGCTACGATCTTTGGCATGGTGTTCAAAGGTCTCAAGGGCGACAAGATGATCGAAGATGCGATTTTCTATTTTGACTTTAGCGCTTATGGCACGTTGGGCATCCTGCTTTTGCTGATTTTCATCATAGGCTTTTTTCTAGAATGGGTCGAGATCAGCTTTATCGTTTTGCCGCTGTTTGCGCCCATTGTCGCGGGATTGGACTTTGGGCTAGGCCTGTCGCGCGACCAACAATTGTTGTGGTTCGCGATGCTTGTAGCAGTGAACCTACAGACCAGTTTCCTGACGCCACCTTTTGGTTATTCTCTATTTTATATCACGGTCGTGGCCCCACCTGAGATTACAATCCGTACGATCTATAAGGGCATTATTCCGTTTGTCGGGCTGCAATTGTTGGGTCTGTCGCTTATGGTTTTATGACCCAATCTTGTGCTTTGGGTCCCGAATGCCGTATTCAGAAATTGAAAGGAGATTGATATGGGCGAAACGCCAAAAAGCACCAGCCCCGATCAAAGTAAGATGCAATTGCCCGGGCTTGCTGGGAAAAGGATCGTTGTCACAGCCGGGGCAAGCGGTATCGGTTTTGCGATAGCACACTCCTTGTTTGAACAAGGGGCAAGGCTCGCGATTTGCGACGTTGACGCGGATGCCTTGCAACAGGCCAGCGCAGCCCTTGGAGGATGCCTCGCCATACTGACCGATGTGTCTGACGATGTAGCGGTTGCGCACTTTTTTGACAAGGTAAGCACGGAACTGGGTGGGCTGGACGCACTGGTTAATAACGCCGGGATCGCCGGGCCAACGGGAGGCATCGAAGACCTGTCACCATTCGATTGGCGACGCTGCATCGACATCTGCCTTACAGGACAGTTTCTATGCGCAAGGCAGGCCGTTCCCATGATCAAGGCCGCAGGCGGTGGCGCATTGATCAATATGGCATCAGCAGCGGCCAAACATGGCTATGCGTATCGCACGCCCTACAGCGCTGCCAAATTTGGCGTCATCGGCCTGACCCAAAGTCTGGCCAAAGAGCTGGGACCGGACAACATTCGGGTCAACGCGATCCTGCCCGGCCTCGTTGAAGGGGCGCGCATGGATGGGGTGATCCGTGATCGGGCCGAAGCAACCGGTTTCACTGTTGACGCGATGCGCGCGGATTACCTGAAGAACATCTCACTGCGCCGCATGGTCACGGCGCAGGATGTTGCCGCGACAGCAGCCTTCCTAATCTCGGACGCGGGCGCAAACCTTTCGGGACAATCCATGGCCGTTGACGGCAATGTCGAAACACTATGAGCACAAATGAAAGCATCAAGATGAGCAATACGACACAACAAGCAGGCAAAGTCATCATCACCTGC
>JAHEGL010000389.1 GCA_024645145.1 Planktotalea sp. | reverse complement strand
AAGCCAAAGCACGAGGCGAGGATGTGATTGACCTTGGGCTTGGCGAACCTGATTTTGACACGCCCGCCCATATTGTCGAAGCGGCACATCAGGCGGCACTGCGCGGCGAAACCCGCTATTCGCCCACTAATGGCACGCTGGAAATGCGCCAAGCGGTGGTCAACAAGCTCGCCCGCGAAAACGATTTAACTTACGGCGTGGACGAGGTCATAGTGTCAAACGGGGCCAAGCAGGTGCTGTTCAACGCGATGATGGCAACGTTGGAACCCGGTGACGAAGTGCTGATGTGTGCGCCGTATTTCGGGCAGTACAAAGACATTGTGTTGATCCTTGGCGGTGAAGCCGTCGCGCTGAAATGCCCAGCCGAGAACGGTTTTCGCTTGACGCCTGAGCAATTGGAACATGCGATCACTCCCAAGACCCGCTGGATCATGTTGAACCTGCCATCAAACCCTGCGGGGGCCGTGTATTCGGATGATGACTTGCGCGCATTGAGCGCGGTTTTGGAAAAGCACCCTGATGTGTTAATCCTGTCGGATGAGATTTACGAACATATCTTGTTTGATGGCCGCACGTTCTTGTCCTTTGCCGCCGCGAACCCTTCGCTGAAAAATCGCACGCTGACTGTAAACGGCGTGTCCAAAGCCTATGCCATGACCGGCTGGCGCATCGGATATGGGGCGGGGCCAAAACCGTTGATCGCGGCCATGACCAAGGTTCAAAGCCAGATTTGTTCTGGTGCCTGTGCCATCGCACAAGCCGCCGCCGCTGCCGCTTTGAATGGCCCTCAAGACGATGTGCGCCGGTTTCGTGCGGCCTTTGAAGAGCGCCGCGATCTGGTTGTAGAGCGCATCGCGCAGATCGAGGGCCTAACGCTTGATCCGCCCGGTGGGGCGTTTTACGGGCTAATCGGTTGTGCGGCTCTGATCGGCAAGCAGACCCTTGAGGGTGAGACGCTGGCTGATGATGCAGAGGTCACGGCCTACATCCTGCGCGACGCTGGGATCGCCGCCGTGCCGGGCAGTGCTTACGAACTGTCACCCTTTTTCCGTATTTCTACTGCCGCTTCTATGGATGTCCTTGGCCAAGCGATGGACCGCATAGCGACGTCTGTCGCGAAACTTAAAATGAAAGACCTGACCCCATGAAAAAACTTGTCCTGACCGGTGCCGCCGGTCGTCTTGGATCGTACCTGCGCGAACCTATGTCGAAGATGTGCGATGAACTTGTCTCGACAGATATCGTGGATAAGATCGGTGCGCTTTATGACGGTGAAACCTATGCCAAGGGTGATCTTGCTAGCCTTGATGACATGATGCGCGTTCTGGAGGGTGCGGATATGGTCGTGCACATGGGCGCTTATGCAGATGAAGGCCCGTTTGAAAAACTGCTCGGGCCGAACTTTGTTGGAGCCTATAATATCTGGGAAGCCGCGTATCAACGTGGCCTTAAGCGGGTCGTTTACGGCAGCTCAATTCACGCGGTTGGGATGCACCCGAAGAACGATTTTATCGACACCGACGTGCGTCACCGCCCCGATACGTTCTACGGTTTGGCGAAATGTTTCGCCGAAGATCTCGGGTCGATGTATTGGGACAAACGTGGACTTGAAAGCGTGCACATGCGCATTCTATCCTGCGCCCAAGTGACCAACGCCCGCGCGCTTGGATCTTGGTTGTCCTATGATGATCTGATCCAGCTGACGCAGCGCTGTATAGAAACACCTGTCACCGGTTTCTCGGTTGTGTACGGTGTTTCTAATAATGACCGCGTGCCTGTCGACAATGCCAAGGCGAGCTTTTTGGGGTATCGCCCGACTGACAATGCCGAACAGTTCGCCGAGGCGATACTGGCAGAAACGGAACCCATGGACAGCCAGGATCCTGGCAATATGTGCCACGGCGGGCCATTCGCCGCCGTAGAGCTTGGCAATAGTGGGGTCGCGACGATGAACATCGTCGATGATACCAAGAAAACCTGAAGGAGGCCAACAATGTCTGGTGTAAAAGTAGCACTGATCACCGCCGGCGGGTCTGGCATGGGTGCAGATAGCGCGCGCGCTCTGGCCGCTGATGGATTCAAGGTTGGCATTCTGTCGTCGTCGGGAAAAGGCGAGACATTGGCCAAAGAACTAGGAGGCGTCGGCATCACCGGCACCAACAAATCCGAAGCTGATCTGCAAAAGCTGGTCGATGCGGCCATGGATCACTGGGGCCGCGTCGATGTGTTGGTGAACTCTGCTGGCCACGGCCCACGCGCGCCGGTGCTGGAGCTGATGGACGAAGATTGGCACGAGGGCATGGAGGTCTATTTCCTCAACGCGGTACGCCCGACGCGGTTGGTGACGCCGATCATGTTGAAACAAGGCGGCGGTGCAATCATCAACATTTCCACTTTCGCGGCGTTTGAGCCGAACCCCGTTT
>JAHEGL010000386.1 GCA_024645145.1 Planktotalea sp. | reverse complement strand
TCCACATCTGATACCAAAGCGTCGGATATTCGTGCGACAAAATCTGACATGCGCTCTTCAAGCTCTGGTGGGTTCGCACCATTGGTTCTGGCCGATTAGGCGTAATCATGCATCAAATAGTAGGCGAAAAACTTGTTATCCTTTCGCCGAAACCATTCCAGCACCCCATACGCAGCAACGGCACCTACGGCCCAGCCAAGATCGACAGCAAAAGGCCCCGACAGCAGTAGTTGTGCCAATTCGGCAATCCCATAAGCCACCAGCCACGCGAGAAACGCCTGCAACAACAAGAAACCAACAGGATAAAGCGCTGCAATAACAGGCCCTTTTGCGCAGCCGCATCAAACGCCACAGCGCACCAGACCCGATGTAGGTCCAAGCGGTGCGCGCCATGACACCATACGTCGCAGCAATGCCCATGTTCATGCTGGTTTTCACAAGATCAGCCCAATAGAGCACTTCGACTTCAGTCTCGACCTCAGCACCATCAATAGACGCGCTCACATGCCAACCATAAGGCCCTTTGCCTTGCTTTGGTTTGAGCCCGATATCGTAGCCTGATATTTTGCTCTGCAGCGCACTTTCTTTGCGATAAAGCTCTCGGTAGCGGCGTGGATGAAACGGATCATAGCCGGGGATATAGAACACCAACCGCTTTCTCACCGATTTGTCCTGATCACTCATACTGCGCGCACCTTTTTGCCTAACATCCGCATAGCAGTGCTATTTGGCAAGAGTATGACTTAACCGAGTGTTGCGAGTGCTGGAAATGTCTCAAGCAACCAAAATGCAAAAAGCGAGAAAGCTCCAGTAATCATCGCCAAACCTACAGCGATCAACAAGATACCAGAAACCTTTTCGATAAGCCCCATGTGCTGTTTGAGCTTGCTCATGACGCCCATCGCGCGGTCAATAAAGAACGCAGCCAGCAAAAAAGGAATGCCAAGGCCTAGCGCATAAACGCCAAGCAATGTCGTGCCACGTGCAACGTCCGCCTCAGATGCGGCAAGCGACAAGATAGCGCCAAGCTGCGGGCCGATGCAGGGCGTCCATCCAAATGCGAACGCAAGGCCAAGCACATAAGCCCCAAAAGCACTGCCCCCTCTATCCCCTGCGTCCAGTCGAGCTTCGCGATCGAGAAATCCAATCCGGAAAACGCCCAGAAAATGAAGTCCGAAAATGATTATGACGACCCCTGCAATGCGACCGAAAAGCACTTGGTTTTCCAAGAAAAACGCACCGAATACCGACGCCGTAAATCCAAGAAGCAAAAAGATCGTCGATAGCCCCATAACAAAAAAGAGCGCGGCAATCCCTGTTTGGCGACGCGCGGCGCGGGTGCCTTGCATCTCTGGTAGCGATACGCCGCTCATAAACGCCAGATACGGCGGAACAATAGGCAGCACGCATGGGCTGAGAAAGGAAATGACCCCAGCCAACAAGGCCACGATCATGGCAGGTGCAAGACCTGCGGATATGATGTCGATTCCAAACATGTGACCACTTAGCCTGAGCGCGCCCATGAAGCAAAGTCACAACAGTGTCACAAGGGCGTGGACAGTGTGTAACATCAGGCCTAAATGAAGGTTATGCGATATGATCTAGATGCCACCGACTTGCTTTGCCCCTTGCCCGTACTGAAAGCGCGCAAGCGTTTGCAGCCTTTGACCGCGGGTGATCTTCTTGAGATGCGCGCAAATGATCCAGCAGCAATTGTTGATGTCCCACATTTTTGTGCAGAAGCAGGACATGCATTGGTTGAGACCCGCGAAGACGGCGACGTGCAGGTCTATGTGATCCGCAAAGGCGGATGATGAAATGAAAAACGCCGCATCCCAAGATGCGGCGCTTCAGTTTTTTTCTATAGGTTTGACCTATTTACCAAGTGACCACCAACCGCGCCGCTTTGGCTTGCTTGGTTCGACCGAGGCGAGAACTTCTGGCTCTTTTTCAGGCTCCGGCGCTTGTACTGGTCCAGGCGTTACTTCAGCAACTGCCCCCACCTGAGTTTCCGCTTGCGGTTCAGGTTGAGGCTCTGGCGTGGTGTCTACCGTTTCCACTGCAACAGGTGCCGGTTCAGCATCCACTGGGGCCGCTCCGGTTTCAACAACAGCCTCAACAGGCGTTGTTTCGACGGCTGCAACCTTCAGCTTGCGTGCCCGTGGCTTGCGCTTTGGTTTTTCAGCCACTGGCTCTGCTGCCACTTCTTCCGCGGCTACTTCAGCAACGGTTTCGGCCTCTGCAGCCGCTTCTGGTGCTGTTTCGCCTTCAGTCGTCTCATCTGCTTTCGGCTTTGCACGGCTGCGCGAACGTCTAACGCGTTTGGGTTTTTCCGCCGTCTCTGTTTCGCTTTCAGAAGCTTTTGCAGCTACAGGTGCCTCGCCAGCATCGGCATCGGCGTCTGCAGGTGTTTTGACCACAGCC
>JAHEGL010000380.1 GCA_024645145.1 Planktotalea sp. | reverse complement strand
CGGTCTAACCCCATGGATTTGATCACAAATGCATCGAACTGGCGAACCAAAAAGTCGGTCATGTAGAAGGCGGTGAACTCATCCTCTGAGATATTTTCAAATGCGGCATTGCCCTCGAAAAAGGAATAGCAATGGGGCCCTTTGATCAGCTCGACGCCCAGCTCTGCGCATTTGGCGGCCAATAGGCCTCCGGTACCACAATCTGCGTAGGCGATGAAAATCTGTGCGTAATCTGATCGGTATTTTATCACAGATGCTTCTACGGCATCAGTGATCTTTTCAGGATGGACATGATAGATCGCGGGTAGGCAGGTGAGATCCAGATGACCCCAACCATTCAGCTCTTTGAGCGCAAGAATCTCGCGCGCAAGGGCACCACAGGCGACGATCAAGGACTTGCCGGCCTTGTGTAGCGTTAGACCGTTTTGGGCTAGAACATCATCTTCAACCTGCATCTCACTGTCCTTAAACAAAAAAAGCCCTGAACACTTTCGCGCCGGAGCTTTTTGTTTTCAAGCTAAGGCGTTTAGCTTGCCATTTGATTGTGCTTGCGACCGACCCATTCTTTTGCGGTTTCAACTGCAACAGCAGCGTCGCGGCAATATGCGTCTGCACCGATGGCTTTACCGAACTCTTCATTCAGCGGAGCGCCACCAACGAGCACGATGTAGTCGTCGCGCTTTCCTTGCTCAACAAGCGTATCGATCACAACCTTCATGTAAGGCATCGTGGTGGTAAGCAAGGCAGACATGCCAAGAATGTCAGGCTCTTCCGCTTCCAGCGCCTCAAGGTAGGAGTCGACGGCGTTGTTGATACCAAGATCAACAACTTCGAAACCGGCACCTTCCATCATCATCGAAACGAGGTTTTTGCCGATGTCGTGGATGTCGCCTTTGACTGTGCCGATCACCATTTTGCCAACACGTGGCGCACCAGTTTCTGCAAGCAGTGGTTTGAGGATGAACATGCCACCCTTCATCGCGTTTGCCGCCAACAGAACTTCGGGGACGAACAATATGCCGTCTCTGAAGTCTGCACCAACAATTGTCATGCCACCGACCAAAGCTTTTGTCAGAATGTCGTAGGGGGCCCAGTCACGGCTGAGAAGGATGTTCACGCCTTCTTCGATTTCTTCTTTAAGACCATCATAAAGGTCGTCGAACATTTGTTGGACCAGTTCTTCGTCGTCCAGTTCCGCCAGGATGATGTCGTCTTCTTCGTCGGACATGAGCCGTTCCTTTGATGGTGGGCAATAGCCTGTTTTCTTTGCAATATTTGGTCAGAATGTCGCAGTTACTCTTCGACGTTAGCGACATTGCCGCGTTCACATCCGACTTATTGCCAGTTTTTAAGAACTTCTGAGGTTATGACTCGCGCCGACGACGTCGCGTTTGGCGCGCAACAGGCGCATCCGCCTCGGTGCCATCCCCTGTAGATGAAAACGGGCCAAGTGCGGTTGTGATCTGATCAAGGCTCGGCACGTCAGCTTTTGCCGTGTTTTCGAGAGCCGCGCGCATCGCACTTAAGTGTTCCGGCATCGTTCCACAGCATCCGCCAATGATTTTCGCGCCACAATCGCGCGCAAGACATGCATACTGGCCCATAAGCTCTGGCGTTCCATCGTAATGGATGTGCCCATCAACATATTTCGGGATTCCCGCATTGCCTTTGGCGATGATCGGTGTGGTATTTCCTTGGGCTGCTAAGCCTAGAACTGTCCGCAAAAGATCAGACGCGCCCGTGCCGCAGTTTGCGCCATAGGCCAACGGTGAATTCTCAATTGTATCAACCATTTCAGCCATCGCAGCACTTGTCATGCCCATCATCGTGCGACCGGCAGTGTCAAAGCTCATGGTCCCAACCCAAGGCATGTCAGCCAGCTTGAACGCTTCCGCCGCCGCGAGATACTCCTCAGGCGCAGAGATCGTTTCGAGCCAGAGAACATCGACGCCGCCAACCTTCAGACCTTCGGCTTGTTCGTGAAACATTTCAACAGCATCGCTGTGCGACAGTGTTCCGACAGGTTCCATAATATCGCCAGTCGGGCCGACAGAGCCCGCAACAATGATGGTACGTCCAGCGCTATCCGCTACATCGCGACCGATTTCTGCGGCCATGCGTGACAGATCAAATGCGCGATCTTGTGCATCATGCAACTTCAGTCGCGACGCATTGCCACCGAACGAATTTGTTAAAAACAGATCGCTCCCCGCATCAACGGCCGATTTATAAAGCGTTTTGATTTTCTCGGGATGTTGTTCGTTCCAAAGCTCTGGTGCGTCGCCAGACATCAGACCCATGTTGAAAAGGTTCGTGCCGGTTGCGCCATCCGCTAAAATCCAGTCACGATCGGCGAGCATTTTCTCAAGAGCGTTTGTCATATCTGTACCTGTGTTTCTCTTACCGTGTTTCACAATCGAAAAGCT
>JAHEGL010000374.1 GCA_024645145.1 Planktotalea sp. | reverse complement strand
AGCTGCAATGTTCCAGTTGATCGCAGAAAATGCAATTTTGGTCGCAACGCCGTTGATCCTTGGCACTTTGGTTGTTGGCTCTGCGTTGTCGGGATTATTTGCTGAGTTCACGGCCAAACGCGCCTCATGACGCAATCGCTATTTTTCTACGGAACACTGTGTCACATCCCACTGTTAGAGATCGTCTTAGGCAGACCCCGCGCTGACATCGAGATCATCGAAGCGCACCTGTCGGATCATCTGGTAAGCTGGGTCAAGGATGAACCATTTCCGATGATAGCCGCACAGCCCCAAGCGCGTGCGCGCGGGATAGTGGTGCAAGAGCTGTCTGCTGAAGATGTCGCGCGCCTGCGGTTTTACGAAGGTGGGTTTGAGTATGATCTTACCACACTGAACGTTGAGTTTAGCGATGGTCGCTCTGCAAAAGCGGATGTTTTCTTTCCTGAAGAAGGTGTTTGGCACGCAAGTGCCGACTGGGTCTTGGACGATTGGATCGCAGATTGGGGCAGGGTCAGCGAGGCGGCTGCCAAGGAAGTGATGGAACATTACGGCAAGCGTAGTGTCGAAGACGTCGCGCGCCTTTTGCCATTCTTTCGAGCACGCGCCTGGGCGAAAGAACTTGCGCGCGACACGGCCCCCACATCCCTGCGTCGCGCCACCAAAAGCGCGGAGGTGAACCTCAGCCCCACAGCAGAAGGCTATGCTGAGTTCTTTCGTCTCGATGCGTTTGAGCTGAGTTATCCGCGATTTGATGGTTCACCAAGCGAGACACTGCAAAGGTCCGCTTTCGTGGCGTATGACGCAGCTTTGGTCCTACCTTATGACCCCCAAAATGATCTTATTCTGTTGATCGAGCAACTGCGCTACGGCCCCTTGATGCGCGGGGATCCGCAGCCTTGGATGTTAGAGCCGATTGCGGGGCTTGTGGATGCGGGCGAGCCACCAATCGAAACAGCGCGCCGCGAGGCGGTCGAAGAAGCTGGGCTCGATTTGCAAGACATTCGTCCGATGATGAAAGCCTACCCAAGCCCCGGTTGCTCAAGCGAATTCTTCCATTGTTTTCTTGGCATTTGCGAACTTGATAAGGTTGTTGAAGGCATCCATGGTTTAGCGAGCGAGAACGAAGATATCCGAACGCACATCATCACGTTTGATCATGCGATGACGCTGATGGACAGTGGGGAGATCAATCTCGCACCCACGACGATGATGCTATTGTGGATCGCGCGACATCGCGAAACGCTGCGCTCCGAAGCGTGATAGCTGATTGGTGACTTGAGTTAGCAAGGGCAGGGGCATAGACATAAGCAGTAGCAAGGAGAGATGCACATGATCGTCGCGCAGGATCTGGCTCAGGCCATCGGAAACACACCCCTTATCAAGCTCAAGGCCGCATCCGAGCTGACGGGCTGTACAATTCTGGGCAAGGCGGAATTCATGAATCCCGGTCAATCAGTCAAGGACCGTGCCGCACTTTCAATTATCCAGAATGCCGTCGCAAGTGGTGAGCTGAAGCCAGGCGGTACAATCGTTGAAGGGACCGCAGGAAACACGGGTATTGGCCTCGCACTTGTGGGATCTTCGATGGGGTTTAAAACGGTCATTGTGATCCCTGTAACCCAGTCTCAGGAAAAGAAAGATATGCTGCGGCTTGCAGGCGCTGAATTGGTGCAAGTTCCAGCAGCCCCATATCGCAACCCTAACAATTTCGTGCGTTATTCGGAACGTTTGGCGAAAGAGTTGGCGCGCACAACGAATGAAGGTGTGATTTGGGCGAACCAATTTGACAACGTCGCCAATCGCCTAGCGCATATCGATACAACGGGTCCTGAAATATGGGCACAAACCGATGGCAAGGTTGATGGCTTTATCTGTGCTGTTGGTTCTGGTGGCACACTTGCGGGCGTCGGCATGTCGCTTCAGTCCAAGGGCGTGAAGATTGGCCTTGCTGATCCAGACGGTGCATCGCTTTATAACTACTACACGAATGGCGAACTGGTGATGAGCGAAGGTGGATCAATCGCCGAAGGCATCGGCCAAATTCGTATCACCAAAAACCTTGAGGGTTTTACGCCTGATATGTCGTTCAACATCCACGACGATGAAGCGCTGCCTATTGTTTTTGATTTGCTTGAGAGCGAAGGGCTCTGCCTTGGCGCGTCCTCTGGCGTGAATATCGCAGGTGCGATCCGCATGGCGCAAGAAATGGGGCCGGGGCATACGATTGTGACGATCCTTTGTGATTTTGGCACACGCTATCAATCCAAGCTGTTTAACCCCGAGTTTTTACGTTCAAAAGATCTGCCTGTGCCAGCGTGGCTTGATAAAGAGCCAAGCGCTGTGCCTAGCGTGTTTGAGGACGTTTGATGCGTATGACATCGCTTTTGCAACTGCTTTGCACAGTTTTTCTGCTGGCATTGCCACTGTC
>JAHEGL010000001.1:1956-12312 GCA_024645145.1 Planktotalea sp. | reverse complement strand
TTTGCCTTTGAGCTTGGGCAAGCTGGCGCGGTCATGGCAGGATTCATCGGCACACACGGGCAATGGGCGCTCAATCTCGCTCAGCATATCATCCTCGCCGGCGGGGAGCGGTTGCTCAACCAGCTCAACCCCAAGGCCGACAAGATATGGGGCGAGCTCGGCATAAACCTCCGCGGTCCAACCCTCGTTCGCGTCAATGATAATCCGCGATTTGGGCGCGCCGCGACGAACCGCTTCAAGGCGGGGCATATCATCGGGTGTGCCAAGCTTGATCTTGAGCAAAGGTCGCGCCGCATTTTCAGCAGCTTGAATCTGCATTTTCTCTGGCGTGTCGAGCGACAATGTAAACGCTGTGATCTCTGGGCCCGGTTTGCCAAGGCCAGCCAATTCCCAAACAGGTTTTCTAGCTTGTTTGGCTTCCAAATCCCAAAGCGCGCAATCAACGGCGTTGCGCGCCGCACCTGGCTCAAGCAAGTCATACAAAGACTGTCGGTTGAAATTTTCAGGAAGCGCGCGAATTTGCGCCTCGACGCTTTCAAGCGTTTCACCATAGCGCGCATATGGTACGCATTCGCCCCAACCGGAGACATGGCCATCGGTCAGACACACCGTGAGAACTTTAGCCTCCGTGCGCGAGCCACGCGAGATGGTGAACACTTGTGCAAGTTTGAACACGTCATGCGTGACTTCGATTTGCATGAGGGCTTCCTTTAAATCATGTGCGCGTGCACTGGCAAAACCGGTGCACGCTATAAGCATCAGATTGCGGCAAGCGCATCAACCAAACGATCTGCACCATGGCGATATGGATCAACCGTTGGCAAGCCCATACGCTCTTCTGTTTCTTTCAGATAGGCGTTCGCTTCATCCTCGGACATATGCTGTGTGTTAACCGATATCCCAACAATTTTGCAAGCGGGGTTACCCACTTGCGCCAAAGGCAAAGCTGTGTCGCGCAGTGTCTCAAGCGATGGTGGTGTGAAGGTCGGCAAGCCACGCATGTGCGTGCGTGTTGGCTCGTGGCATAGGATCAAGGCATCTGGCTGACCGCCATGAACCAAGGCCATTGTCACACCAGAATAAGAGACGTGGAACAAGCTGCCCTGCCCCTCGATCATATCCCAGTGATCCTCATCATTGTCGGGGGTAAGATACTCAACCGCACCGGCCATAAAGTCCGCGACAACAGCGTCGAGCGGAACGCCATGACCCGTGATCAAGATGCCTGTTTGTCCTGTAGCGCGAAATGTCGACTTAAGCCCACGCTCTTGCATGACTTTGTCCATGGCCAGCGCCGTGTACATTTTACCTGCGGAACAATCCGTTCCGACTGCCAAACAACGCTTGCCTGTCCGCTTTATACCGTTGGCGATTGGATACCCAACTGTTGGAACACGCACGTCATGCAACGTTGTACCGGCAACCTGCGCTGCGGCCGCCAAATCACCCTCATCACGCAAAAGATTATGCAGGCCAGATGCCAGATCATAGCCCATTTCGATCGCTGCGATCAGCACTTCTTTCCACGCTTGGCTAATGATGCCACCACGGTTCGCGACACCAATCACTAGCGTTTTGGCACCAGCAGCTTTCGCTTCCTCCAAGGTCATCTCGGTCAAACCAACATCTGTCCCACAACCGGGCAAACGCATTTGTCCGACGCAATTCTCTGGGCGCCAGTCTTTGATACCTTGCGCAACCTTTGCAGAAAGCTGATCAGGCGCATCGCCCAAAAACAATAGATATGGTGTTTCGATCATGATGGTCTCCTTGGAATCAGGTGTTGCACTACTTTTGAAGCGTATTGCTTGCGATTTCCTCTCGATTACACGTAACTTGACACCCATTTTTGAATTTTCTTGCGCAAATGACCTATTGCATCGACGAAAATTCCACCTACACCTATTCCCGCACAAGAATTCAGCCATCTCTGCATTGCAGCAAACACAATGCAGACGCAGAAAATATCTTGCGCTGACTTCGGTAACGAAATAACTCAATACCCAGAAAAAACGTAATTAAATTACTCGAAAGAATCATCATGAGCTTCCGCATCCAACCTACTCCCGTCGCCCGCCCCAATCGCTGCCAGCTTTTTGGGCCAGGATCGCGTCCTGCGATCTTTGAGAAGATGGCGGGCAGCGCTGCTGATGTGATCAACCTCGATCTTGAGGATTCAGTTGCGCCATCCGACAAAGACAGCGCTCGTGAGAATGTGATTAACGCGATCAGTGAAGTTGATTGGGGCAACAAGACGCTTTCTGTGCGCATCAACGGACTTGATTCACCTTATTGGTATCGCGATGTTGTTGATCTTCTTGAAAAAGGTGGTGAGCGCCTCGATCAGATCATGATCCCAAAGGTCGGCTGCGCAGCTGATATCTATGCAGTCGATGCGCTCGTGACCTCTATCGAAGCTGCGATGGGGCGCAAAAAGCTAATTGCGTTTGAAATCATCATTGAGAGCGCCGCGGGCATTTCGCACGTTGAAGAAATTGCTGCTGCTTCGCCACGCTTGCAAGCGATGAGCCTAGGCGCGGCTGATTTCGCAGCCTCCATGGGGATGGCGACGACGGGTATTGGTGGCACGCAAGCCGGGTATTACATGCACCATGAGGGCGCGAATTATTGGTCTGACCCTTGGCATTGGGCGCAAGCGGCAATCGTTGCAGCCTGCCGCACACATGGAGTTTTGCCCGTCGATGGGCCGTATGGTGACTTTTCTGACGAAGAGGGCTTTCGCGCCCAAGCGCTGCGCTCTGCGACGCTGGGCATGGTTGGCAAATGGGCCATCCACCCCAAGCAAGTTGCCCTGTCAAACGAGGTCTTCACCCCATCCGAAGCAGCCGTGACCGAGGCGCGCGAAATTCTTGAAGCCATGGAAACGGCAAAAGCCAACGGCGCAGGCGCAACAGTGTACAAGGGCCGCTTGGTCGACATCGCATCAATCAAGCAAGCCGAAGTTATCGTGCGCCAGTCTGAAATGATCGCGGGTTAGCCTTCGGCGCAGATCTCAAAGCTGTCTGCAAGACCTTGTAGCAAAGCAGCATAAAGATCGGGGCCGGGCGAAAGACTGGCTCCGATTGCATCGAGCTGACCTAATTTTACACGAGTGCCTTCAATCACAACTTTGACGAGCTTGTCGTTTTGCTGTGGCTCGGTGAAGACACAAGCGACGTTGCGGTCCTTCAAAACATCTTGAGCTTTAGCAATCCGAGCAGGGCTTGGTGCACTTGCATCGCCCAGCGCAATGCCACCTGCGAAGTACAACTCGAACCGACGATCAAAATATTGAAATGCGTCGTGTAGAACGAGATATGGCTTGCCTTTCACGGGTTCTAGCTGCGCGCGGATAGCATCTGTGAGCGCGTCGATTTCGTTAGCAGCCGTTTGCGCATTTTCGCGATAGATGTTCGCATTCTCCGGGTCTTGCTTCGAGAGCGTGTCAGCAATTTGGCTCAGCCAGCTCTTTGCATTCTCAGGATCAAGCCAACCGTGTGGGTCAAGGCCTTCGTCACTATGATCATCGCCATGGGCTTCGTCATGCGCGTCAGCATGATCGTCGCTATGCTCATCCGCGTGATCTTCGCCTTCATGCGCATCGTGCCCGTGTTCGTCAGGACCATCATCGTCGTGGTCATCGCCATGGCCGTGGTCATGCCCGTGGTCGTGGTCTCCATCCGAATCGCGGTACTCAAAATGCACAAAAGACTCTTCCGTCATAACCTCGACAACCAGCGCATCATTCGCAAGCGTCTCTAGTGGCGTCATGATCCAAGGCGTTAATCCTTGGCTCGTGAAGAACACGACGTCCGCGTCTTCAAGTGCCGCTGCTTGAGACGGGCGTAGTGCATAGGAATGCGGCGATGCCGTTGTTTCAATCAACAATGTTGGCTTTGCGACATCACCCATCACCTTGGCGACAAGCGAATGGAGCGGCGCAATATCTGCGACAACACGCGGCGTTTCAGCGTAGGCCGAAGTAGAAAAGAACAAAGCGGTGGCAAGTGCGATAGGTCTCGACATGAGTAAGCGTATCCATTTATAGTTTGACAATGTATGTTATATCATAACAAAAAAGGTCAACCGTATTTCTGACTCATCGAAAGCTTGCCCATGGATCCTATTGGATTTTCTGAACACGATCACACCCATTGCATCGCCGACAATCTTGCGCAGATCGAAGAGCATTGTGCGAAAGAAGGGCTTCACCTTACGCCAGTGCGCAAACGTGTGGTCGAAATTTTGCTACACGAGCATCGTGCGCTCGGGGCGTATGACATTCTGGACCGTTTGCGCGCCGAAGGACTTGGCTCGCAACCCCCTGTTGCGTATCGCGCTTTGGATTTTCTGGTGAGCCATGGATTTGCCCACAAAATCGAACGGCTGAACGCCTTTGTCGCCTGTGCGCATCCCGGTGAAGTTCACGATCCGGCCTTTTTGATCTGTCGCAAATGCGATGGCGTTGCCGAGGCACAAACAAAAGCGAAAGCAGGACAATTAGGATCAAGCGCGAAACTCGCTGGATTTCAAATTGAACGCGCAGTTGTAGAGGCAGAGGGCATCTGCCCGAACTGCACATCGGACGTCGCCCCATGAGTTTGATCAGCGCGAAAGACATGGGCGTGAGCCACGGCAAGAACCATGTCTTGAAAAACGTCACACTTGAAATCAAGGCTGGTGAAATCGTTACAATCGTCGGGCCAAACGGGTCAGGAAAATCAACATTGTTGCGCGCGCTTATTGGGGCCGCCAAACTTTCCAAAGGCACGCTCACGCGCAAGGAAAACTTGCGGATCGGCTACGTGCCGCAAAAGTTGCACATCGATCAAACCCTACCTATCAGCGTGTCGCGGTTTCTCTCGTTGCCCAACAAAGTCTCAAACGAAACCTCAAAAGCCGCGCTCGCCCAAGCAGGTGTTGGCAACCTTGCCCAACGCCAGATGAGTGACCTTTCAGGAGGTCAATTCCAGCGGGTTTTGCTTGCGCGCGCTTTGCTCGGAAATCCAGAACTTTTGATCTTGGATGAGGCGACCCAAGGTCTCGATCAACCGGGCTCCGCATTGTTTTATCGACAGATTGAGAGTTTACGCGAAACGCTCGGCTGCGCGGTGCTGATGGTGAGCCATGAATTGCACGTGGTTATGGCGGCGTCTGATCGGGTCATTTGCCTAAACGGCCATGTTTGCTGCGAAGGCGCGCCCGAAGTTGTTGCGTCCGCGCCTGAATATCGCGCCTTGTTTGGGTCTGGCACGCAAGGGGCTTTGGCGCTTTACCGTCACGATCATGATCATCACCACGATCACCGGCACGATCATCATGGTCATTCCCATGATCACGATCAAACCGAGGACGCGTAATGGACTTTCTGGACAGTTTTCTGGTGCGCGCAACGCTTGCGGGACTTGGCGTTGCGTTGGCCGCCGCTCCTTTGGGATGCTTCGTTGTGTGGCGCCGTATGGCTTATTTCGGCGAAGCGACTGCACATGCCTCAATCCTTGGGATTGCTCTTGCGCTTGCCTTTTCCACTTCGATCTTTGGCGGCGTTCTTGTTGTCGCTTTATTGATGGGTTGGATCGTATCAACCCTATCAGGGCGCGGCTATGCGATGGATACGTTACTTGGTGTTATGGCCCACTCAGCTTTGGCGGTTGGTCTGGTCGCGGTCTCATTCTTGCAAGGGGTACGCATCGATTTGATGGCCTATCTCTTTGGTGACATCCTTGCTGTGTCACGGCTCGACCTTGCTGTGATCTGGGGCGGCGCGGCACTTGTGATGCTGATGCTTTGGTGGCGCTGGTCTGCGCTGCTCACAGCAACTCTAAGCCCAGATCTCGCCTTCGCGGCAGGGATAGAGCCACGGCGCGAACAGATGGTTCTGACCATCGCGCTCGCCCTTGTCGTCGCCGTTGCAATTAAAGTCGTCGGTGTGCTTCTAATCGCTGCGCTTTTGATCATTCCCGCAGCTGCCGCGCGCCCATTCGCGCAGACCCCAGAACGCATGGCGCTCCTCGCGGCGGCGATTGGCGGTTTCTCTGCCCTCGCGGGCCTACGTGCCGCGTATATTTTTGACACGCCGACAGGCCCAACAATTGTATGTGTTGCAGCCGCTTGCTTCGTACTTGGCAGTCTGTTCACCCTGTTACGATCCCCCAGCTCTGGATAGATTATGGGCACAATAGACATTAACCACCTTCAAAGCTGGCAAGGCCGCAGTGAAACGCGCAAAGACCTGATAGCCGCATTTCCAGCCAACGCCCTAGCTGCGACTTTAGATCGGCGATCCGCTTCATCCGCTCTGGCATTGGCTGCATTTTCTGCCAATCCATAAGTTGAGTGACAGTGGCTATGATGGTCATGCACAACTTGGAACATTTTTGCCCCCTGTCCCATTGCCGCGCCGCATGTGGGCAGGCAGTCGATTGAACTTTCACGCCCCGATTAAAATTGGCGCAAACGCACGGCGACATTCAAGCGTGCGCAGTGTGAAGCACAAATCCGGGCGCAGCGGTGATCTGGTTTTCGTCACCGTTGTGCATGAGGTCATTGAAGACCGCACACTCTGCGTAAGTGAAGAGCAAGACATCGTTTATCGCGCGCTTCCAAGTCCTGACGCGCCCATACCAACACCAAAACAGGCCCCTCAATTCAGCAATTTTTTGAGAGCAATCCATCCAGACCCAGTACTTCTGTTCCGCTACTCGGCTCTCACATTCAACGGGCATCGCATTCATTACGATCATCCCTTTTTTACGAGTACCGAGGGGTATGACGGTCGCGTTGTGCATGGACCTTTGCTTGCAACGTTGATGACGGATCTTCTACGCAGGCATTACCCAAATGCTGATGTTGCTCAGTTTGAGTTCCGCGCACTTGCACCTGTGTTTGACACCCAGTGTTTCACTGTGCATGGAAGCTTTTTGCAAGATCATAAAATCGAACTGTGGATTGCGCGTGATGACGGTGCATTGGCGATGCAAGGCACGGCAACGATAAAAAGCGATGCCCAATAAAGCATCCACACGAAACAAAAGCGCAATGGGGGATGAAGACACACGTACCCTTGCGAACTTGCAAAGATTAGGCTTCAAATCACACTCAACATACGCGTGAAAACGTATGGCTTGATCTAAGGAAACCCAATGAACACATTAACGACGACAGCCGCTGAAATGGTCGCCAAAGCACGCGCTGAAATTGATGAAATTGAAACATCAACGCTTATTGGTATGCTCGATGATCCAAACCTTGTTGTCGTCGACATTCGGGATGTGCGTGAACGTCAGCGCAGTGGCTTTATTCCGGGTAGCTTTCACGCGCCACGCGGTATGATCGAATTTTGGGTCGATCCTGACAGTCCCTATTTCAAACCGATCTTTGGCGAAGACAAAAATTTCGTGTTTCATTGCGCGTCTGGCTGGCGCTCTGCTTTGACCTGTCAAACCTTGAAGAAAATGGGGTTTCAAGCCGCGCATCTGCGCGAAGGCTTTAGCACTTGGGAAGCACAAGGCGGACCCGTCGAGCGCGTTGAATGAACTCGTTTCAGGCACCAAAAAGAACCAGCTACGACGTTGTAATCATCGGCGGCGCGATGATGGGGTCATCTACCGCTTGGTTCTTGTCAAACACCGCTGACTTCAACGGCTCTTGCCTGGTCGTTGAGATGGATAGTAGCTACATCAACACCTCAACCGCACACACGAATTCCTGTATGCGTCAGCAGTTCTCCAACGAATTAAATCTGCGCATCTCGCAGTTTGCGGCTGATTTCGTGAAAAATCTTCGCGAATACGTGAGCGGTGACACGCGCGTTCCAGAACTTAGCATCCAAAACTACGGCTATATGTATCTTGCAGACAACGACACCTTTGCCAAAACGCTGCGCGAGAACCAGAAAGTGCAACGCGCGGCGGGCGCAGAGACCGAACTGCTTACCGCAAATGCAATCAAAGAGCGCTACCCTTTTTACAATGTGGATGATGTCCTGCTTGGCTCCATCAACCGAAAAGATGAAGGGTATTGGGACGGTGGCACTGTTTTCGATTGGTGGCGCAGGTCAGCGAAAGACAACGGGGTTGAATATCTCACTAACCGCGCTGTCGCGATGGATGTAGATGGCGGCAAAGTACGCTCGATAATACTAGAAACAGGCGAGGTTATTTCTTGTGGACAGGTGGTGAATGCCTCTGGCCCACGCGGTGCTTTGACCGCACAAATGGCGGGCATCCAGCTCCCCGTTGAACCGCGAAAACGCTTCACTTGGATCTTCAGCGCGGAACAACCATTGGATCAAGAACTCCCCCTGACCATTGATCCTTCAGGCGTTCATGTGCGTCAGGACGGGCCAAAGACGTATATGGCAGGCGGTGCACCTGAACCTGGCGATGACGTTGCCGTTGATCCTAATGATTTTACAATGGACCATGGCCGCTGGGAAAACCATGTCTGGCCAATTATTGCGACACGCATCCCCCAGTTTGAGACAATCAAAGTCGTCACTGAGTGGGCGGGGCATTACGCCTATAATACGCTTGATCAAAACGCGGTTATTGGCGCACATCCCGAAATCAGCAATTTTATCTTTCTCAACGGCTTTTCAGGGCATGGCTTGCAACAAAGCCCTGCAATGGGTCGCGCCACGGCTGAGCTGTTGATTTATGGCGACTACCGCTCGCTTGATATGGCACCTTTTGGGTTTGAACGCATTGCCGCTGGTCGTTCCTTTCAAGAGAAAGCGATCATCTGAGCAGATGAGCTAAAAATATCAAAAAATTGTCTTCGTCTGCGGCAGTGCATACAACGGTATACTGTAGACGACTCTAAATGGATCCTCTAAAGACAGGCCAACTCCCTGACTAATGAGGTTTTCATGTCTGATATCATCTACACCAAAGTCGACGAAGCACCAGAACTTGCATCTGCATCCTTCCTGCCGATCATCCAGAAATTCGCTGCGGCCGCTGGCGTATCTGTTGGCACTAAAGACATTTCTTTGGCTGGACGCATTTTGGCGACCTTTCCCGAAGCGTTAAGCGCAGAGCAGCAGCAATCAGACGACCTCGCAGAGCTTGGACGCTTGGTCAAAACACCAGACGCGAACGTGATCAAACTGCCAAACATCTCTGCATCTGTGCCGCAGTTGGTGGAAGCTGTGAAAGAACTACAATCGCAAGGGTACGCGCTGCCAGATTATCCTGAAGCGCCTGAGAGCGATGCAGATAAAGCTGTGCGTGCGAAATACGACAGCATCAAAGGCTCTGCCGTGAACCCCGTTTTGCGTGAAGGCAACTCTGATCGTCGCGCTGCGAAAGCCGTGAAAAGCTACGCGCAGAACAATCCGCACCGCATGGGCACGTGGACAGGTGACAGCAAGACACGCGTATCTTCGATGTCTGGCGGCGACTTCTTCTCGAACGAAACGTCTGCGACATTGAAAGCTGAAACAGGCGCAAAGATCGTGCTTGAGACCGCAACGGGCGAAACAGTGCTCAAGGACGGCCTTTCCTATCCAGCAGGCACGGTCGTTGATGCAACCTTCATGAGCGCCGCAGCACTCGACACATTCCTCGCCGACGAAATCGCAAGCACGCAAGACGACGGCACGCTGTTTTCTTTGCACATGAAAGCGACGATGATGAAGGTCTCCGACCCGATCATCTTCGGCCACGCTGTAAAAGTCTTTCTCAAGCCGGTCTTCGACCTCTATGGCGCAGAAATGGCTGACCTTGGCGTGAACCCGAACTCTGGTCTTGGTGACCTGCTCGAGCGCGTTAAAGACAAGCCCGAAATCATGTCCGCAATTGACGCGTGCATGTCCAAACGCCCACCCATGTACATGGTCGACAGTGACAAAGGCATCACCAACCTACATGTCCCGTCGGACGTAATCATCGACGCGTCTATGCCAGCTTTGATCCGCGCAGGCGGCAAAGGTTGGGGGCCTGATGGACAGGAAAGCGATACGAACTGCGTTATTCCTGACAACTCATACGCGCCTGTCTATGACGAATCCGTTAAGTTCTTCAAAGAAAACGGCGCGCTGAACCCAGCAACCGCAGGCACAGTGCAAAACATCGGCTTGATGGCACAAAAGGCGGAAGAATACGGCTCGCACCCAACAACGTTTGAGATGCCAGCAGCAGGCACCGTCAAAATGATCCTCGACGATGGTACCGTTTTGCATGAGCACAAGGTTGAAGAGAACGACATCTGGCGTTCTGCCTCTGCACGCAAAGCACCGATTGAAGACTGGGTGAACCTCGCGATTTCGCGTCAAAAGGCGGAAGGCATCGAAGCGATCTTCTGGCTTGATGAAACCCGCGCTCACGACGCTGAATTGATTGCTTATGTGAAACC
>JAHEGL010000001.1:0-1946 GCA_024645145.1 Planktotalea sp. | reverse complement strand
CTCGAAGCCGCAGGCGTCGCGGATAAGTTCCAGATCATGGCCCCACGCGAAGCGACGCGCGCGTCGTTGGAGACGATCACCAAAGGTGAAAACTCCATCGCGATCACAGGCAACGTTCTGCGCGACTATCTCACCGATCTCTTCCCGATCCTTGAGCTGGCGACATCGGCCAAGATGCTTTCCATCGTGAAGCTGATGAACGGCGGCGGTCTATTTGAAACAGGCGCTGGCGGCTCTGCGCCGAAGCACGTGCAGCAGTTGATGGAAAAAAACCACTTGCGTTGGGACAGCCTTGGCGAGTTCTGCGCCTTGGGTGAAAGCCTGAAGTTCCTCGCAGATGCTAAAGGCAACGACAAAGCCCGTGTGCTTGGACTTGCTGTGGAAGCTGCGACGCAGGGTATCCTCGACAATGTCAACTCGCCCTCGCGCAAAGTGGGCGAGCCTGACAACCGCGACAGCCACTACTGGTTCGCGCGGTATTGGGCAGAAGCCCTAGCAGCGCAAAGCGATGATGCTGAGCTTGCAGCGCATTTCGCCCCTATCGCAGAGGCGCTTGTATCTGGTGAAGCTGCGATCTTGTCGGAGCTGGCAGGTGCGCAAGGTCCAGCGGTTGATCTGGGAGGCTACTATCACGGTGATGCTGCCAAAACCGCTGCTGTGATGCGCCCTTCCGCGACGTTGAACGCGATCATCGGATAAAACAAAAAGGCCGCGCGCGGGACATCTCGCGCGCGGCTTTTCTTTACGCCAGCTTAACCTCTGGCAACTGGCGCGCTGCAACTGCGCTGATCACCAGCATCACAGCCGCGACGCCCAAACATGCCGCCAGGCCACCGATTTGGTAACTTAGCCCTGACAACACAGTGCCCAAGAGCCGCCCTGTTGCATTGGCCATATAGTAAAACCCTACGTCCAGCGTCACGCGGTCTGCCGTTGTAAAGCGCAAGATCAAATAAGAATGCAGTGCTGAATTCAGCGCAAGCAATGCTGCGAAGACAAACAATCCGATGATGAGGAGGCTTGTGAGAGCCGAGGATTGCAGCCACACAAATCCCGCAAGCACCATTGGCACAAATGCGAGGCTAGCCACCAAACCAGAAGAACTTTGAACAGACAATTTGCCAAGCAGTTTTGGCGCAAACCCTTGAACGACCCCATAAAAGATCACCCAAGCTGCCATGAAAGTACCAATCAGGAAAAAGGCGGCTTTGTTGCCCTCGACTGTGCCGTCCGACCAAACCGAATAGAAGTAAATCGGGATACCCACAACGAACCAAACATCTCGCGCACCAAACAGGAAGACCCGCGCAAGGCTGAGCCAATTCACCGCTGCGTTCTTTGAAAACACGGCGCTGAACTTGACCCCTTTCATACCCCTAGGCAGCCCTTCGGGCATGCGTATGATGACGATCAAAAAAAGAAGGGCGAGCACGAGCGTCATCGCATAGATCGCCCCCTGAAACCCAAGCATCGCAAGCAAAGCAGCCCCTAGCAGAAAGCCTAAACCTTTCACCGCATTCTTTGACCCAGTCAGCAGGGCCACCCATTTGAAAAGGCTGTCACCTTTATCCGGCGCGAGGAGCTTGACGGCTGATTTGCTGCTCATCTTTGCGAGGTCTTTTGCAACACCCGACAGGCCTTGCACACACATCATAAAGACCACCGATGCAGCAACGCTCCACGTTGGATCAAGCTGTGCCAGCGTAAGCAGCGCAATGATTTGCAAACCTAGCCCTGCATAAAGCGTAGACTTCATCCCAAATCGCGCAGCAAGCCAGCCAGCACATAAGTTGGTGACAACGCCCGCGATTTCATAAAGCACAAACAGATAGGCCAGCTGAACTGGCGAGAAACCAAGCGTGTGAAAGTGCAAAAGCACCAACATGCGCAAGGCCCCATCCGTGAGCATGAAGGCCCAATATGCGCCGGTCACCACAAGATAGGCG